>DATDCZ010000028.1:0-20432 GCA_036524055.1 Anaerolineales bacterium
ATCTGGCTCGGCAATGCATCCCTGACAAAGTGGACGCGTGATGGTGACTGGCGGCCCGTCATTGCACTCTGGTTGGGCGTGCTTATGACGGCCTTCTTCTGGGAGATGTGGAACTTCTACTCGTTTCCCAAGTGGATCTATGATGTCGCCTGGGGCGATTGGTGGCATGTCTTTGAGATGCCTCTTCTCGGATATGGCGGTTATCTGCCGTTTGCCCTGGAGCTATATGCGCTCTATCATCTGGTAATGGGAATGCTCGGGCACAAGCGGTCCGACTATGTTCGAGTAACGCCCGTGGAGTGAGCATTGCGTGTCTCGCGGCCCTCTCTGCACTCAAAGTACCGGCAGGTTAGAATACGTGTATGCCAGCCAACGTGGAAATCAAAGCCCGCGTGCGGGCGCCTGACGCTTTTGTGACGCGGCTGCGGGCACTCAGCGACACGCCCGAGGAGCTCATCCCGCAGACGGATACGTTCTTCGAGGCGAAGTCGGGTCGGCTGAAAATGCGCGAGCTCAAATCCGGTGAGGCGCAGCTGATCTACTACCGGCGCATCGACCAGCCCGGCCCCAAGCGTTCGGACTACAGCATTTTCGTCACCAAGGATCCAGTTGGCCTGAAGTCAGTCCTCGGGCAGGCATTAGGTGTTCGTGGCACCGTGGAGAAGGTGCGGCACCTCTATCTAATTGGCCAGACGCGCGTGCATTTTGACGAGGTCAAGGGTCTTGGCGATTTCATGGAGCTCGAAGTGGTCCTTGAACCCGGACAATCGGACGACGACGGGCGACGGATCGCCGAGGCATTGATCGACCAACTCGGCATTGATAGGCGGGACTTGCTCGAGTCTGCCTACATGGACCTGATCGAAAATGCCGCCTAAGCCCAATTCGGAGCCGGGATGAAATCAATCAAGTCCGTGCATCACGTGGCCGTCGTGGTCTCAAACATGCAGGATTCCCTGGCCTTCTGGCGCGACGCATTGGGAATGGAGCTCCAGGAAGTGCGTGAGGTGCCGGCTGAAGCATCCCGCGTTGCATTCTTTCAGACTGCGGGCTGCGAGATCGAACTGGTCCAACCGACGACCGCCGACTCGGGCATCGCCAAATTCCTTGCCAAGCGCGGTCCAGGGATGCATCACATCTGCCTGGAAGTTGAAGACATAGCCGAGGCGCTGTCACGGCTGAAGGCGAAGGGGACGCGTCTCATCAATGAAGAGGCGCGGCTGGATGACCACGGACGCAAATACGCCTTTGTGCACCCCGAATCTACGGGCGGCGTGCTCGTTGAGCTGTATCAGGCCTGAAGGCGCCAGATCGACGCCGCGAGGCGGGTCCCGCAATGAAGGAAAAGGTCGAGTCCATACTCCGGGAACACTGCCTGCTCGATGCCGGCGGCGCCGTGGTGGTCGGTGTCTCAGGAGGGGTCGACAGCCTCTGCCTGATGCATGTGCTGCATGCGTTGGGCCGCCGCCTGATCATTGCCCACTTTGACCACCAGCTGCGACCCGAATCTGGTGCTGAGGCCAAAATAGTTGAGGCGACGGCCGCCGCGCTGGGGCTTCCATATGTCGGGGGAAGCGGAGACGTGAGGGCCCAGGCCGAAAAGACTGGGCAAACCCTGGAGGAGGCCGCTCGACACCTCCGCTATGAATTCCTGTTTGATACTGCTCGAAAGCAGGGGGCGGTCGCCGTTGCTGTTGGACACACCGCAGATGATCAGGTGGAAACCATCCTGATGCACTTGATCCGGGGCGCCGGAATGGGCGGTCTGACGGGCATGTCTTTCAGAACGTTGCTGCCTCAGTTCGACGCTGCCATCCCCTTGCTTCGACCGCTGCTCGAAACGTGGCGAATCGAAACGCTTGAATACTGCCGCGAGAACGGTCTGATGCCGCAGCAAGATCCCAGCAACAATTCCAGTGAGTTCTTTCGCAACCGCGTTCGCGGCGAACTGATTCCTCTCCTGCAGTCCTACAATCCGCGCGTGCGCGAGGGCCTATTACGCGCCTCAAAAGCCCTGGCCTCAGACCTGGCCCTGGTTGATGAGCATGTGCAAGAGGGCTGGAATGGAGTTGTTCTGCGCGACGAGGAAGATTCCATCAGTTTTGATGCGGACAGCCTGCGTTTGGCATCCGTCCCAATGCAGCGGCGGTTGATCCTGCGGGCAGCGCGGCAGCTGCTGCCAGATTGCGACATCGATTTCGAGACCGTGGAGCGCGCGGTCGACTTCGTTGCCCGAGCCGGCCAGAAGCAGCTCGATCTCCATGGCGGTCTTGCACTCTACCGCGAGGGCGCCCGCATCTACCTCGCCACTCACGAGACTCGCCCACCTACGGAAGACTGGCCGCAAATGCAGAATGAAGTTGTTTTCATCCCGCATGGCGAGCCGGTGAAGGTGCCGCTATCCGCCGGCTGGAGTTTCAACTTGGAGTACGAGCCCGCGCCCACAAACCCTCTCGAGCTCATTCAGCTCAAGCATGACGAGTTTCGCGTCTGCCTCGATGCCGATAGACTCCCCGATCAGCTTGAGCTGCGCAATCCCCGCGCAGGCGACCGCTTTCAGCCGCTCGGAATGCACGGTCACTGGCAGAAACTCTCTGACAGCATGGTGAACGAGAAGCTTCCTGCGCGCGCACGCGCGGGCTGGCCACTTCTGTGTTCGGGGGATGAACTGATCTGGGTGCCAGGCATCCGTCTGGCGGAACCCTACAGGCTCACTGCGCAGACCAGGCGCGTGGCCCGCCTCACGGTTTCGCGAGGCGTCTGGTTGGAGGCCACCCCTTAGGCGTCTGCTACCATGTCTCAGGCGCCGTCCGCCAGCTGCCGAAGCTTGAGGTGGATCTCGCGCCACTGGATCTTCGAGACCCCCATCTTCTGACGGACGCGGTCCGGCTCCATCTCGCTGGCGAAATCCCGCAAGGCGCATGTCCAGCGGCACATGTCAAAAGACAGGTGCTTCTTCAGGCCAGCCTCTTCACCGATGTCCTCAAGCAGATACTCCAGGCGGCGCGGTGACCACGGAAAGAGCTGATCGACTGGCTTGTACTGCTCCAGATACTCCGTGTAAGCCGAGGTCCAGTCGTCTGGAAGCTCGAGTTTTCGCTCCTTATATCGGTTCGCGGGACTTGCGTATCGTATGAAAACCTGGGCGCCGCCCGAGGCATTGAGATCAATGTGGTTCAAATGTATTCCTAGGCACTCGCTCTTCTTGATACCCGTAGCCAGCAGCAGTGCCACGAGCGCGTAGGAACGTGCGTCCGGCTTCGAGTCCCGCCGATGCCGATCCGCCGCCGCCAGGACAAGGCTCAACTCGTCCTCCGTTAGCACCTGCGGAAGGGGGCTAATGGCCGAGCGCTGGACGACCTTTTCTGCTGGGTCCGATGCTAGAGCGCCGTACTTCTCCAGCCAGCGGAAGAATGATTTGGTAGCGGTGATGCGGCGTGCCAGCGTCTTCGGGCTGCAAGGTACGTCACGCTCTTTCTCCATCCAGCGGAAGAACCGGTCCAGGTCACGCGTCGTAACCGCGCCGATCGTCTGATCCGGAGGCAGGAAAACCGTTAGCAACTTGACGTCGGACAGAAAAGCTTTGACTGTGTTCGGAGATCGACCTTGATCATAGAGGTACGATTCCCATGCCCGAAGGGCGGGGATCAGTGCGGTCTGGGCTGTGATGCGCCCCGAACTCTTTGCGGGCATCTGGCCTCCTGGGTGATGCGCACTGGTATGAAGATACCGCGCATCGTGTAGCCGTGCGCATAGTTTAATGAGTGTGGTGCCGCCTGTCAACTAGTGAGTCAGGTCTTCCGGCTTGAAGCAAGCCTGGTAGTCGTAGCCCAGGACGACGCGGTACTCCGCGCCAGCATTCGCATCGGGCGCGGATATCACCGCCGCAGACTCCAATCCGAGGATGTCGATCAGGGCTTGCCGCCGGCTGGGATCTTGCCCCGTCGTCGCGTCAAAGACCGTGGAGGCGCTGTAATCCGTCCTGTCGGCAGCGGAAATATGAGTGGTGTAGCCCGCGTAGTTAAGGCGGTTCGCGGCCAGCCCGTCCTGGCCAGCGATGGCGGTGCCATTTTGGATTTCAACTCTGGTGGATTGCCTTTCCACCGCTGCGGTGGAAAGCGTGGTCGCCTGGACCAGGAGTCCTTCCAGGGCATCCTGATTAGGCAGCTGCACCGAGGCGCCTCCGGGGGTCATCCAGGCGCTCACGTACGGTGGGCGAATGTAGTAGCTCCGGATATTCGCGTTCGTCAAGCTGGGAGCGTACAGGGCCAACTTCACGAGATCCCCGAGGCCCAGGTCTGTGATGATCGTCTGAGATAGATCGCCATAGAGCTGCGGGATGCGCGTCAGGGTGTCCGTCCGCAGCGCCTGGGAGAAAATGGCGCGCAGGACCTCCTGCTGCCGGCGGCCCCGATCGAAATCACTGGACTTGAGTCGAGAGCGGGCATACCACAGGGCGAGGTCGCCATCCATATGCACAACGCCGGAATCCACCGTGTAGAGAGACCAATTGTCCTCGTTGTAAGGATCATAGCTGGGATCGATCAGGTGCCAGTCCGTATACGGACAGGCAACGGGCACATCCACGCCGCCCAGCGTATCGACAATGCGGCGAAAGCCATCGAACTCCACCATGGCGGTGTGATCGATGCGGATTCCCAGGTTATACGCAATGGTGTCACGCAGCAGGCCGGGACCACCGCCGTTGTAGCCGTAGATCTCGCCGCTCTGATACGCCGTGTTGATGCGCTGCATCCCAACTGTCGGAATGTAGATCCACAGGTCGCGCGGGATCGAGATCATTGACACTTGATTCTGGCGCGGCCATAGGATCACGATGATCATCGTGTCGGTGCGATACGAGCCGCCGGGGCGCTTGTCCGAACCTATGAGAAGAAAGTTGACCGTGTCGTTTCCAGTAAGGATCGCGGATGGGTCCGGTGCCTCTCCGCCGTCGGGAACGGGCGGCGCGGCGGCGGTCGGGAACAGCGAGTTCAAGTCGACCGTGGCGGTCGGATTGACGGGCGCGATCTCCGTGGGCGATGGAGTGGCTGTCGGCAGGAAAGGCTCCAGCGTCGGTACCTGGATCGAATACAGAGAAGTCGGCGTTACCAATTCCACGTACGGTGGCTGAAACGGTGTAGGCGTGGGCGAGGCGTCCGGGGCGGACGTGATCAGGACCAGTGGCGCGTCCTGCGCCGGCAGTTGGGCCGCCGGAATCCCGATGCCCCCACAAGCGGATGTGATCCCAAGCAACGCGAAGGCAACGACTGCTCTTGATGATTTCATTCAACTCGAAAGGGCGCGAGGTGAGTAATGCGCAGCGCGACTAGGTCGTGGCCGGGCCGCTCATGGATCAACGGTCACGATCACCTCAGCGGTCGCGGTATCAACCGACGCAATGGGCTCTGAGGTTGGAGTGTCAAATGTTGGAATGATGGTTAGGGCGGTCGGCGGCGACAGCACGAAGGGAACCCAGAGCAGTTCGCCCGCATAGATGAGCGTGCCATTCCTGCAGTTGGCGCGCTGTAGATCGGTCACCGTCGTGCCGTACATGGTGGCAATATGGTACAGGGTGTCGCCAGGCTGGACGACGTAGCCCTGCACCCATCCATTCGGCGCGCCGCAGCGCCGTGTTGCGGTGGACGCGGGCCGCGCCGTTGGGGGTCGCGCCGTCGCAGTGTAACCGGGATTGAGGGACGTGGCCGAGGGATTGACGGACGGAACGGGAGCGGTGGCGCTCATGGCGGGTTGCGTCACGGTAGAACCAATCGGCTGGCTCGCAGGACTCCGTGTGGCGGTAGCAGGAACGGCAGTGGAGGAGGGCGATACGGGGCTGCCGGTGTTCCTTCCTTGTGCGAGCGACAACGAGAGTGCCCCCACGACCAGCAGCAACGAGACGGCCGCATAGATGATACCGCTCGACAATTGGCGAACGGTCTGCATTAACGCGGCTCCTTGCCCGGTATCCTCCCGACCGTATCCGCAACCGCCGGCAAGAGCACGCAGAACGTCGCGCCTGAACCTGGCTGACTCTCCACCCAGATCCGGCCGTGTTGAGCCTCAGTAAGCGTCTTGGCGATGCTCAGCCCCACACCCGTGTCTCCAACACCCTGGATGAGCACATTATCGGCGCGGAACAGGCGGGTGAACACACGCGGCAGATCCTCTTCCGGTATACCGCCACCGCTGTCGGTCACCTGGATCATGACATGCTGCCGCCCCTGATCCATCGTTGTAAACACCTTAAGGGACACGCTGCCCTCCATGGGTGTGGCGGCGCCGGCATTCTGCAGCAGGTGGATCAGGATCTGCTGGAGTGCTTCGCGGTCTGCGCTGACGGGAGCCACATTCTTGGGCAGATCCAGGTGGATGGATATCTTCTTCTCGCGTATCTGGCTGCTGGTGTAGGCCAGTGCGTTGTCGATGATCACATTGAGGTCCATCGCCTCGGGCTTCAGGTCGGAAAGGCCGACCTCCAGCGTTGTCAGCTGGATCAGGTCATTGATCAGGCCGCCGATACGTTCCGTGGATGCTTTGATGCGTTCAATGAACTTGCGCTGAAGGGCTCCGAGGATGCCGACTGATTCGCCCAGCAGCAAGTCGGTATAGCCAATGATGGAGGACATGGGCTGCCGCAGCTCCTGGGAGATGGAGACAACGACCTCGGCTTGCTCCTTCTTGACGCGCTTGCCGCCAGGGGCCGACTCGTGCTCCAGCATTCTCTGTTGTGAATCGGCAAGCTGATTCTGCAGGCTGGCAAGATCCCTCAGTGTCTCCTTGAGCTGCGCCTCAAGCTCCGGCGCCGAGGCCGGGACCTTGCTTGACTCGAGTTGCAGCTCGAGCTCGCGGATGCGGGCTTCAGCCTGCTGGTTGGCCGCGCGCAGCAAGTCGAGTTCGGTAGTGTCTGCTGGAGGCGCAGCCTCAAGTGCCAGCATTTCCAACTGCTGCGTCAGGTCATCGCCCCGCTGCTGCAGCCGCTGGATCTGCTCCTCCTTGAGCCGCAGCACATCGTTCAGATCCTCCGGCACGACGCCCTCTGCGGTGTCCTTGCTCCGTTGCAGAAGCGGCGCCATTTCCACGCCGATGCTCACGAGCAGGTCCTGGTCCTCCGTACTCCACTCGCGCTGAGAGTAGGGGGAAAGCAAAAGGATCGCACCCAGCGGTTCATTGTTCGCCGTGACTATCGGCGCGCTCAGGATGTTGCCCGGACTCTTCAGGCCCAACAGATCGCTCAAGCCGCGGATGTCCTCGGCCTCGGGATCCGCCTGCAGCCTGAGGGCGTTGCCGTGCTGCATGGCGCTCGCTATCCGGGGTACAACTCCGATGTCGACCGTTGCGCCCTCGAGGTAGTCCTCGCGGATGAGGTCGTATCCGCTTGCAAACTGGAGCCGGGAGCGATATTCAGTGGGGAGCAGGATGAAACACAGGTCCGCCAGCAGAGTATGCGAGACAGTCCTGGCCATGCCCTGTACTGTCCTGGTTGGGTCGGTTTCGGATGCAAGACTTAGGAAGGCATGGACCGTCTTCGGATCTGCGCCCCTGGGCTTGGATTCACCAGCTTGCAGGCCTTCGGCGGGCAGCGTCGCAGGCCGCTCGACGGCGGGTGCTGCGAAACGCTGTGAGAGTGTAAGGAGCAACGGGAACGCGGCTATATGTGCGAGACGCGCGAGTCCCGGATAGTCGCCTGTCTGTCGAAAGAAGAGGCTGGCGATCGAGCCAAGGAATGCCAGCGCAACGAAGGCAAACCCGTTGATGTAGCCTTCGGTGCGGCGGATGTACAGGAGGGCGGCACCCACCGCCAGCAAGCCGAGGGTCGCCAGCTGCCAGAGTGTTTCCCAAATAGTCTGATTGAACGTCGCGGCAGGTGAGAAGCCTCGCACGATGGCGCTCAGTACACCAGCTCCGATAGCGAGCGCGCTAATGATCCAGACCGCCACGTCGGGTTGCCTGGCGGGCTCAGGAAACGCCCAGAGCCAGATTGCCCAGGTAAGCAGGATGAGTGTTAGCGCACGGTCGAGGGGAGGCAGCGCGATATGCGCGAGCGCGCCTCCGGCTGCAAGGGCAATGCCCAGCAGGAAGTACGCCGCGAGGCCCGCAAGCATTGCCGCCAGTCCTACAAGAGCCCGACGATCACGATTTCCATGGCCCGATTGCCAGCGCACGTAGGCTGCCTGTAAAGCCCCGGCAATGGAAAACGCAAGGACGAGCTGATAGATCAGATTCCCCGGCGAAGCCGTCAGCAACGCACCGAGCTGACCAAACCACGCGCTCATTTAAGGTCATTATAATGCGTCTTCCCAGCGGAGAAACCGTATTGGACGGGGGGGCTCAGGGCGACATTATGACCAGCACGAAATGCCCAGGGCCCAAGAAGAGCGATTGCAATGGACCCCGACGGGCAGGCAGTTCCAAACGGAACGGTTTGCAGCCGCCGGATTTGACGGTTGGCTATCTCCCTGCTACACTGATTCTTGATGAAGAAGCCGCAAACCAAAGCGGGCCTGCTGGAACAGATCGGCCGCTGGCTTGTGCCGGGTCTGGGCGTAAAACGCTGGATGCTGCTCATCCTGGCCGGCGTAACGCTGCTGGCGGTAGGTACGGGCATCTTTCTGCTGGAACTCTACCGAACTGACACGCGCAATCCCCTGATCCTCGATCTGTTGAGCTATGCATCCTTGAGGTTTCTTCCAAGGCTGGCGCGGGTGCTGATCTTTGCGGCCGTTGGAGCCGGCCTGGTGGGGTATGGCATTTGGCGCCTCAACCGTGCCTTATTGCGCCCCTTTGTCCGGCCGGGAGAGCCTCTCCTGGAACAACTCACCAGCTTCCGCCGGCTGGATCGCGGGCCGCGTGTCGTTGCCATAGGGGGCGGGCATGGAATCTCGACCTTGCTGCGCGGTCTCAAGGAACACACTCGAAATATCACTGCCATCGTGACGGTGGCCGATGATGGTGGATCTTCAGGCAGGTTGCGTACCAGCCTGGGGATATTGCCACCCGGCGATATTCGCAACTGTCTGGCGGCGCTGTCCAATGATGAGGCGCTGCTCACACAATTGTTCCAGTACCGATTCAGCGGCGCACCCGATCTGAAAGGTCACTCCTTCGGGAATCTTTTCATCACTGCGCTGACTGACCTTACGGGAAGTTTCGAGGAGGCCGTTGCAGAGTCGGGGCGCGCCCTTTCCGTCAGCGGCCGCGTGCTGCCTTCGACGCTCGACACAGTGCGCCTGGTTGCGGACATGCGTCTTCCGCATGTAGTGAATGAGGTTCGCGTCGCCGGGGAAAGCAAAATCCCGGATATGGCAGGGCAGGTACGCCGCGTCTGGCTCGAGCCGAACAATCCTCCGGCCTTTCCGCCCGCGCTGCAAGCCATTCTTACCGCAGACGTGATCGTTGTGGGACCCGGAAGCATCTATACGAGCCTCCTGCCAAATCTGCTCGTGCCCGAACTGCAAGCCGCCGTGCGCGCAAGCCGTGCCATAAAGGTCTATGTGTGCAACATTGCGACGCAGGCCGGCGAGACTGATCTATACACCTGCCATGACCACGTGCGTGCCCTCGAGGAACATGCCGGAGAAGGGCTTTTTGACGTGGTGTTGTGCAATGACAAGTACGAAGGAGATCTGGGCGGCGCCCAATGGGTGCGCGTGGACGACCGCGGGCGCGGGGATCGGCGCGTATACAGGGCCGACCTGCTGGACGCGGGCTTCCCCTGGCGCCACGATTCGGCCCGGCTGGCTTCCGTACTCATGGATGTGTTCCTGGAGCGCACCGGGCCATTAAGCGATAAGGCCGCGTGACAATCGGCGGTACACGCTTTGGAGAGCGTGTGTTAGACTTCACAAATAGAATGAACATGGCGCCGCCGTGATTCCTCGGCGGCGTGATGCTGAATACAGACAGGAGGACAAAGTGGCAGCAAAAGTTGGCATCAATGGATTCGGTCGTATCGGCCGGCAGGTACTCAAAGCGATCCGTGATTACCACGGCAAGGAACTGGAGGTTGTTGCCTTCAACGACATAGGCGATTTGCCGACCATGGCGCATCTCCTCAAGTATGACTCCAACTACGGCCGCTTTGACGGCAAGGTGGAAGTCGGGGAAGATAGCCTGAAGGTTGACGGGAAGACCATCAAGGCGTTCAAGGAGATGGATCCTTCGGCCATTCCGTGGGGCAGCCTGGGCGTGGACATCGTGATCGAATCCACCGGCCTATTCACCATCAAGGAAGATGGTGTGAACAAGAAGGGCAAAACGGTCAAGGGCGCCGTCAATCACATCACCAAGGGCGGGGCGAAGAAGGTCATCATCACAGCTCCTTCACAGGGCGAGGACCTGACGATCGTACTTGGGGTGAATGACGAGAAGTATGATCCCAAAGTACATCATGTGGTTTCGAATGCTTCCTGCACCACCAATGGCCTGGCTCCTGCGGTCAAAGTGGCCCATGACAAGTTCAAAATCAAACGCGGCCTCATGACCACCATCCATGCTTACACCAACGATCAGAAGATCCTGGATCTGCCGCATTCCGACCTTCGACGGGCGCGAGCGGCTGCCATGAGCATCATCCCCACCTCCACCGGCGCCGCCAAGGCGCTGAAGCTCGTAATCCCGGATATGGACGGCAAATTGGATGGCTACTCCCTGCGGGTGCCGATCTCCACGGTCTCCATCATCGATCTCACGGTGGAACTCGAGACCGCGATCACAACCGAGGAGCTCCGCCAGGCGTATCGCGATGCCGCCAATCTACCCAGGTTCAAGGGCATTCTCAAGGCTGTCGAAGAACCGCTGGTAAGCATCGACTATAAGGGTGACCCATACTCTTCATCTGTGGATCTTCCGCTCACCCTGATGCTGGGCAAGGAGAAGGGCACATTTGGAAAGATCGTTGCCTGGTATGACAATGAATGGGGCTACTCGGTCCGGACTGCCGACCTGGCAGCCAAGATAGCCCAGTCGCTCTAGCACGAATCACCAGCCTCCCCCGCCCAATTGCCGAGCGGGGGAGGATTGAATGGGGGCGGGAGCATTCACATGAACAAGAGAACCGTCAAGGACATTGATTTGAAGGGAAAACGCGTCCTCATGCGCGTTGATTTCAACGTGCCGATGGCCGATGGTAAGGTCACTGACGACAAGCGGATCAGGGCCTCGCTGCCGACGATCCAGTACGTGCTGAACCAAGGCGCCTCGCTGATCTTGATGAGCCACCTTGGGCGCCCCAAGGGTGGGCCGTCCCCGGAGTTCAGCCTAAAGGCTGCCGCCGAGACGCTCGCTGGGCTGCTGGGCAAACCGGTCCAGATGGCCCCCGATTGTATTGGACCCGAGGTCCAGAAGATGGCTGCGGCGCTGAAGCCCGGGCAGATCCTGATGCTCGAAAACACGCGCTTTCACGCCGGTGAGGAAAAGAACGACCTGGTGCTGGCCAAAGCGCTTGCAGAGTTGGGCGAGGTCTACGTGAATGACGCGTTTGGTTCCGCCCATCGGGCCCACGCTTCCACCGAGGGCGTGGCGCGCTACCTGCCCGCTGTATCTGGATTTCTGATGGAACAGGAACTGGAGTATCTGGGGAAGGCCACCTCCAATCCAGAGCATCCCTATATCGCGATATTGGGAGGCGCCAAGATCAGTGACAAGATCGCAGTGGTCGAGAACCTGCTCTCGAAGTGCGATAAGCTGATCATCGGTGGCGGCATGGCCAACACGTTCCTGGCTGCCAAGGGCTACGCCATGCAGGACAGCCTGGTTGAGGCCGCGTCTGTGGATACTGCGAGGGCCATCATGGCGAAAGCCGGCGACAAGCTGCTGCTCCCAGTCGATGCAGTGATCGCGGACAAGTTCGAGGCCGACGCCAACTCAAAGGTTGTTGATGTGAATTCGGTGCCGCCCGGCTGGCGCATAATGGACATCGGACCGAAGTCCATTGAGGCCTGCAAGGCGGCGCTGCAGGGTGCCCGACTCGTCGTCTGGAATGGGCCCATGGGCGTATTCGAAATGCCCAAGTTCGCCGAAGGGACGTTTGCGATCGCAAGGCTGCTGGCCGCCTCCGGCGCCACCACCGTGATTGGCGGCGGCGATAGCGCCAGCGCCGTAAAGAAGGCGGGCGTGGCCAAGCAGATGACGCACGTGTCCACGGGCGGCGGCGCATCGCTAGAGTTCCTGGAGGGCAAGGAGTTGCCCGGCGTGGCGGCTCTGCTCGACAAGTAGATTGCCAACTCAAGGCTGCCGGGGTGGGCGAAACGCCCCGGTGCCTCATACGGTCACCTTCCCGATGCCCACCAATCATGACATCGACGTTGTGAAACCTGACGACAGCGCACGCTCGCCGTTTCGTCGCAGGTTGTTCATTCTGGTTGGGGGTGCAGTATTGTGTACGGCAATCTGGATAGTGATTGCCGTGGTGCTCACACGCGATTCCAAGAATCCCGGGCCCGTTGCGATATCTACTTCGAGCCCCGCGAGCGCGAGTTCGCCGCGTGCGGAGATCACCTCCCTCGCATCACCCGTGCCCGCGGCTGGCGGTCTGACCGACGACGTGCTTCGCGGGCGGGTCTGGGCCACGATCATGAGCTTCTACTCAAACGTGAGGGGTTGCGCTGAGGTCTCGAGCCAGGAAATCAGTGTAGCAGTGCCCCGGGATGCAACCGGTTCGTGGGTGGAAGCCTGGACGGTCACAGCCTGCAGTGAGACCCAGGTCCTGCATATCCAATTCACAACAGACTCTGAAGGCGGCGTCCGTTACGATATCAGCGAATGAAAATCCGCGACAGGTATACTCGGCGGTGAAAGCACAACTCACAGCATTAGTTCAGCAGACAGGAGACAACTGACCATGCGCACGCCGTTTGTTGCCGGGAACTGGAAAATGAACATGACCGTGGGGGCCGCGCGGTCGCTGGTTTATTCAATGTCTGCCAGTCTGCGTGAGCTGAAGGGGGTTGAAAAGGTCCTGTGCCCGCCGTTCACGGCGCTCCAGGCGGTTCATGCCCTGCTCGAAGGCAGCGATATTGGCTTGGGCGCGCAGAACATGCATTGGGAAGAGAAGGGCGCATTCACCGGTGAAATCTCTGCCGCCATGATTCGGGAACTGGCCTCATACGTGATCCTGGGGCACTCCGAGCGCCGCACGCTCTTTGGCGAGACCGATGAAACCGTTAATCGACGCCTCCTGGCGGCGCAGCGGGCTGACCTGACGCCGATCGTCTGCGTGGGGGAGACACTCCATGAATACGAGGGCCAACAGACCTCTGAAGTCGTGCAAAGGCAGATGCGCAAGGGCATCGCGGGCGTAGATCCGGCCTTTGCGCCGCGGCTCGTGGTCGCGTATGAACCCGTGTGGGCGATCGGAACCGGCAAGGCGTCCACCCCGCAGAACGCAGGTGAGGTCATCGCACGGGACATCCGCTCCGTTCTGGCCGAGCTTTTCGGGAAGCAGACCGCTCAGGCCATCCGGGTGCTGTATGGCGGCTCGGTCACCGGCGCGAACGCGGCAGAATTCTTCGGGCAGCCCGATGTTGACGGCGCGCTGGTGGGCGGAGCGAGCCTGAAGGCGGACGACTTTGTCGCCATCACACGCGCCGCTGCAACGGCCACCGCCTCAGGATAATTTCCTCCACCGTGTGATCAACATTTTGGCCTGAACGCGAACGCGGGCGTCTGCCTCCGCAACGGTCCATAGGGAGCGCAAGCGCCCCAGGATTTCGTCCTTCACCTCGATGAAATCATCCCAATTCTCTTCCACGTATGCCTGCATGTCCTTTGGGGAGTCCCAGTAGTAATGCAGCGGGAAGAACTCCTCGCGCTCGCGCTTGAACCACCCGCGCTCGACGCCGATTGCCATGTTGCGATTGGCGGCCGCATCGTCCTCAAGGCCTTGCGGCAGGTCTGAAACCGTCCCAGCCAACTGGACCACGTCCTTCGAGACAACCTGAATGGGCCAACTGCCTGCCAGTGGGCGCAGGTCGATGAGTATCCCATCCGGCATGAGAACCCGATGTATCTCTTGCAGGGCATGAACCATGCCCTCATGCTGAATTCATCAGAACGACCAGGCGAAGATCCCCATATCGATTGAACGGCTGGCAAAGGGGAGTTTGGTGGAGTCGGCCTGAGAGAAGCTGGTCGACTCGGCCAGATCCGAACTGCGCTCGATCACGGCAACTCGCAGCGCCTCGCGGTCAAGGTCAATTGCCACAACCGTCCTTGCCCGATCTGCATACCGCCAGGTGAGACGACCGTCACCGCAGCCCAGCTCCAGCACCCGTCGACCGGCGAAGTCCGCAAAGTCATGTAGGTAGCGGACCTCGGTTCGCTCTGGATCCTTATCCACGCTCACCTACCCTCGGCGGATCGACGCAAGGCACGTGCTCGAACGAAAGATACACGCTGACCATCATCGAAGCACTCTCCTCTGCTCAAACAACGCGTAGTACTTTCGCGCCGCGGATTCTGCCCTGCTTGATGTCCAACAAAGCACGGTTAGCATCGGCCAACGTGTATTCCTCATACTCCGGCCTGATGCCAGCGCGCGCAGCAAGTTCCAGGAACTCGCGCACATCCCTGCGCGCCACGTTGGCGACGGATTTGATCTCCTTCTCCATCCATAAGTGCTTTACGAAGTCCAGCTTCAAGAGCTCCAGTCTGTCGACTTCTTCCTTGCGAATGGCGTTGACGACCAGGCGACCCCCGGGCGCAAGGTGTTTGAGCGCCTGCAGCATTGGCAGCCAGACGGGTGTGGCATCGATCGCCGCGTCAAGTTTGGCCGGCGGGTCATCCTCGATTGCGCCCGCCCAGGCGGCACCCAGGTCCATCGCCAACGAACGCTCGGCCGGATTGCGCGAGAACACCATGATCTTCGATCCAGCATACGTGTGGCGGGCGGTCTTGAGTACCAGATGGTTGGAAGCGCCAAAGCCGTACAAGCCTAGCGTCGCGCCATCCGCAAGATTCGCAAGGCGTAAGGCTCGATAACCAACTGCCCCCGCGCACAGAAGGGGAGCTGCCTCAGCATCGGAAAGGCCATCCGGGATCGGATGCACGAAGTCTGCCCGCACTTTCACGTAGGCAGCGTAGCCGCCGTCTGCATCGCGACCCGTAGCGCGGAAGTCAGCGCACAGGTTCTCGTTTCCCGCCCTGCAGTGAACGCAAGTCCCGCAGGCAGAGTTGATCCAGGCCACGCCAACACGCTTGCCTGCAAGCGAACCAGACATAAGAGTCCCGACTACCTGGTGCCCGGGGATCACGGGAAGGTTGGGCGGAGGCGTCCGGCCCTCGATCTCGTCGAGTTCCGTGTGGCAGACAGCGCACGCGGTAACGCGGATCAGGAGCTCATTTGCAGCTGGCTCCGGATCGGCGACTTCGGCGTACTCCAAAGGAGACCGCCCTTCGATCATCGGCCCGAGTTCACGCAACAGCATGGCTTTCATCGTCTAGTATACATATGGAATGAATCGGCGCGTCCGGCGCATGTACTCACGGTACGGTACGCCGAATGCCCGCTGGCATTCGTCTTCGTCGCGCTTTGCCATGAGGATCAGTCCCGCAGTGGCTCCAAGAGCCAGGGCCGCCGCCGGCAATGCCGGCGCCTTCATGAAGACGCCCCACGCAAAAAGGAGCAACGAACAATACATTGGATGGCGTATCAAGCCGAAGACTCCCTCATCCACCAGCCTGGAGGTACGCTCAAAGCCCAGCAGTTCCGGGTCAGGGCGATCCGACGCATTTGGCTTCCCATGCGCCTGCAGTGCCCAAACGCCCAGGATGAGCGGCACCAGCGAGCACATGAGCAAGACCCAGGAGATCACCTGGTGCCAGCTCAGAGGGTCAACGAACCACTGCAGTGCGTTGAGCAGGAACAGCCCAAGAACAGCCTCGAATACGAAGAAGCGGACGAAGCCGTGGCTTCTTGGCCGGACGAGTGATGCACGCGACAGGTACGCCAAGGCGGCAGTGACGAGAACAAAGACGGCCAGGCGCACGTCAGGCATCGCGTTGAGGATGGATGTCAACCGGTACCGAATTGACGGTCGCCCGCGTCCCCAAGCCCCGGGACAATGTAGCCCTGCTCGTTCAGATGGTCGTCGATGGCGGCCAGGTAGATGGGTACGTCGGGGTGATGCTCCTGCATGTTGCGAATTCCCTCTGGCGCGCCGATCACTCCCACGAACTTGATGCGGCGCACGCCCCAACGCTTCAACACATCTGCCGCGGCCACGGCCGAACCGCCCGTTGCCAGCATCGGGTCAAGGATCAAGCAGACCGACACCGTGGGCTCCACGGGCAGCCTGTTGTAGTATTCCACGGGTTGGAGGGTGTGCTCATCCCGGTAAAGGCCGATGTGCCATACCTCGGCAGTGGGCATGAGCTCCCAAACACCTTCGACCATGCCCAGGCCGGCCCGCAGGATGGGCACCAATCCAATCTTCTCTTGAAGTTCCACACCATTCGCCGCTGCTAGCGGCGTCTGCACGGGCCGCGTCACTGTGGCAAGGTCCGCGGTTGCCTCGTAGGCAAGTAGGGCCGCAATCTCACGGACGAGCTCGCGAAATCGTTTAGGGTCCGTCTTTGTGTCACGCAATCTGGCGAGCTTGTGGGCGACCAGGGGATGCTTTGACGCAAAGACATTGGTCACGTTTACCTCCGCGGGGGTTACTTTATTATAGCCCCCGAAGTGATTTTCTACCCGTGACGGCCCTTCGCGGCGCGGGTAGACTGCTCCCAAGTGAGGCGATCATGCAGCTCAACGGCTTGCACATCCTCCTGACCTATCGCTGCACCCTGGAGTGCGATCATTGTTTTGTATGGGGCGGACCGCGCCAGACCGGGGTACTCGGAATTGACGCGATCGCCAACATCCTGGAGCAGGCAAAAGATGCCGGCGTGCGCAAGGTCTACTTTGAGGGTGGTGAACCATTCCTGTACTACGCTGAACTGGTGCGCGGTGTGCAGGATGCGGCCGGGATGGGTTTCGAAGTGGGAATTGTTTCCAACGCATACTGGGCGATCTCGATCGCGGACGCGGAAGAGTGGCTGCGCCCGTTCGTGGGCTGCATCAACGACCTGACCATTAGCAGCGATCTTTTCCATTGTGAGAAGTGCCTTGGAGAGGAGCCGCAGAACGCGATCGCAGCTGCCAAGTGGCTGCACATCCCGACCACGTTGATCAGCGTGGCGCCACCCGATCAGCCGGCGCCTACCGGCCGTGGTCAGCTGGATGACCAATCGGGGGTCATGTACCGCGGACGGGCTGCTGAGCAGCTGGCTCCAAAACATCTCACGCAGGCCTGGAAATTGCTGGATGAATGCAGCAACGAGGATCTGCGTGACCCGGGCAGGGTTCACGTGGATCCTGATGGAAACTTGCATCTCTGCCAGGGGTTGATCATTGGCAACCTTTTCGAGCAACCGCTGAAGCAGATCTGCACGGAATACGATCCAGAGCGGCATCCGATCTGCAGCGTCCTACTGGATGGCGGGCCGGCCGCACTCGTCAGTGAGTTCGGACTGAAGCATCGCCCGGCTTATGCGGACGCCTGCCATCTATGTTACGAAGCGCGCCTGGCTTTGCGCCCACGGTTCGGCGAACTGCTTCGTCCGGACCAAATGTACGGGCTCATGAAGTGAACGCCAACGATGTCGTCGGACTCATCCTGAAGTCGCCGCTGAGGCCGCTGCTTGGGCCAACCATGCTCATCAGCGTCACGGGGCGCAGGTCCGGTCGTCTCATAACCACGCCCGTCAACTATCGCCGTGACGGCAGCACGCTCTGGGTGCTTTCATCGCGAGATCGCCGCTGGTGGCGGAATGTCGCGCCCGGCTCGCGCGTTCAACTGTTCCTTGACGGTCATCCGGTATCCGCGATTGGCGAGGTTGTGCAAGACGAGGCTGAGGTTGCGATTCAACTTGCAGAGTACGTCCGCCGGGTGCCAGCGGCAGCGCGGGCACTGCATATCAGGTTGGATCACGGCACGCCTGACAGCCAGGAAGTTGCGAAAGCGGCCGTCGGGCGCTTGTTTATGAAGTTCTGCCTGGCATAGAGTGAGGCGTCGCCCCCGCATCAGCAACAACGGAGACAGGCGCTTGTCCTGTCTCCGTTGCTATATCCTTGCCCAGGATCCTTATCCACCAGTCGGCGGCTTGACATCGTATCGGATCACGTGGTTTTCGTTCGTGATCACATACACATGATTATCCTTGTCGACCGTAATCGAAAAGGGCACTCCATCATTGACGTCAATGCGAGAAAGGAACGTTCCAGACGAGTCGAAGACCTTGATATCAAAGAAATCTGCCACGAATATCCGGCCGTAGCCATCCACGGCCAGGGCGCGCGGCGAGGTGAACTTGCCCGCTTCGGTGGGATTGGCAGCCTCGGCCTGTCCGCCGAACTGATCGAGGTACGTCCCCTGCGGAGAGTACTTGAGCACCAGGTAGTGGAATGATCCCACGATGTACATGTTCCCCAGACCGTCGGCGGCGAGATTGGTGCCGATATCCATATCGCCCGTGACGTTGGCGAACGTATCCGGGACCTCCAGATCAACGCTGTTGTCGCCGTTGAAGCGTACGATGGTTTCGTTGTCGCTGGTGGCATAGAGCTTGCCATCGCCGCCAACGGCTATGCTCTCATAGCTGTGCTCGTCATCCCCGATCTCGCCAATAAGGTTCCCGCTCGCGTCATAGATGTGGATCCGGCCGGAGTGGGCAACATAGATGGTGCCATCACGGCCCATAGCCAGGCCGGTCACATAGACCTTCTTGCCATCCGGGCTCACGGAGAAGCCCGAGATGAACTCACCCGCCGGCGTGAAAGTCTGGACGCGGCCGTCATCGTAGTCGGCCACTGTGATATTGCCGGAGCCGTCTACCCCAAGTGTGCGCGGATCCTTGAACATGCCCTGCCCGATGCCCGCGGCGCCGAAGGTGAGTGCCTTCGTAGCGAATGCGGCAGGGAGCACAGAACTCAGGCTGCCTCCGCGGAAGGCGAGGAAGATGGCTCCCGCGACCAGGCCCGCGACGACCACGGCGATCGCCGCGCCGACGCCGGCAATAGCCCCGCAGCCCCGTTTGCTTTCCTTGCTGTCCCATGTGGTCGAAGCCAGCTTTGGACCTGGGTCGGAGTAGGTTGTTTCGAACTGTCCCCAGGTCACGCCGGAGCGCCCCGGCGTCAGGCTGACCGCGTGTCCTGCTGCCATCGCTTCGATGGCTTTCACCGCATCGGCATGTTCCATGCCCGCGATCTGGCTGTAGATGTTGGCCGCCTCATCGATCCTGCCTTGCTGCGCAAGCTCGATGGCATGCGGCAGCTGCATGGCATTGCCAACAACCTTGTTCAGGTCCACTCCCTTGAGCCCGAAGCTGAATATGTCGCCCATTGACGAACCTGAGGCTGGGGAGGGTGTGCGCAGCGACTCGGGAATGATGATCGTGCTCCCGCAGTAGCCGCATTTCATTGTCAGTGTTCCGGCTTCGGGTTCCTGCGGCGCTCCGCAGGAAGGACACTTGAACGCGCGCAGTGACAGGCTCGATGGCATCTCGCATCCCTCTCTGAGTTGAAATCCGCCCAAGGATACTCCCAATCTGGCCAATTGCATACGCGGCTCCCGTGCATCCGTGCCTGCGCCGCAAGCCGTGGAGACGGATACGTTTGTCCTGCAGACAAAGACCACTTGGGCGCGCCGCGCCACGTAGCCGGTACTGTATAATCCCGCCGACTTCGCCGATGGCGCTGGGGACAACATGCGCGGGTAGAATGCGACTGCCCTAGGCGACGTCAGAACTCTGCCGACCCATGACATTCAACTCGCCCGCGTTCCTGCTGCTCTTCCTCCCGGTTTTCGTGACGGCATACCTCCTGGGCACATATCGGCTCCGGATAGCCAGCGGCATCATCGGCAGCGTGTTGTTCTATGCTTGGGGGGACCTTCGCCATCTACCAGTGACCTTGGGCCTGATGCTGGGCACATATGGCCTGTCCCGGCTGATTGACCCGAGGAGGGATCGACAGAGCGCAACCTGGCTCGTGGGCGCGGGCATTGCCGCAAACGTGGCATTGATGGTGGCATACAGGTTAGTGATCTCGAGCAGCTATCCCCTGGGACTTTCATATCTTGCATTCCAGTCGATTGCCCATCTGGTCGAGGTGAAACGGACGGGCATGCAGGATGATCGAAATCTGGCGCGTTTTTCGTTCTATCTACTGCTCTTTCCGAAGATCCTTGCCGGACCGATAACGCGCTACAGTCAACTCCGAAACGAAATCGGCATCCTGCGGCCGGAACCCGAACAGCTCGCCGATGGACTCCGGCGTTTCATCGGCGGAGTGGCCAAGAAGGCACTGCTGGCGGATACCTTGGGAAGGTTGGTGACGCCGATCTTCCAGTTGCCTTCGCCGACCATCCCGTTTTCATGGGCCTGGCTGGTTC
>DATDCZ010000029.1:0-66170 GCA_036524055.1 Anaerolineales bacterium
ATTTGGACGCGGCTGTCATCACCGCTGCGAATTCTGTGCCGTGGGAGAGTACTTCGGTCACCGCCAGTGCACGCGCCCGGTCGAGGAAGTCGTGGCAGAGATCAACGCCCAGGCCCGCAGGGACCTCTTCTTTGTGGACGATAACTTCATTGCGGATCCGGAAGCGGCCAAGGAGTTGTTACGGGCGCTGATTCCCCTGAAGATCCGATGGGTCTCGCAAGCCAGTATCGAGCAAACCCGCGACGCCGAATTGATGCAGCTGTTTGTCGAAAGCGGTTGCCTGGGCAATGTCATCGGTTTTGAAAGCCTGGATCCCGTTAATCTGCGCCAGATGCGCAAAGCGGCAAACCTGGCCGGTTTCGATGGCTATGCCGAAGAGGTGGCCACGTTACGCGAGCATCACCTGCAGACCTGGGCGGCCTTCGCGCTGGGCTATGACCACGACACAGTCGATTCGATATTGGCAACCTGTGAGTGGGGCATACACAACCACTTCACATTCGCTGCCTTCAACGTGATCATGCCCTATCCCCGCACGGCCCTTTACGAGCGGCTCAAAGAAGAGGGCCGCCTCCTGTATGATGGACGCTGGTGGCTGCACCCCGATTACCGCTTCAACTACGCGGCATTCCGGCCAAAGCGCATGACTGCGGATGAGCTGACCGAGGCTGGCTGGGCATGTCGTCGACGCTGGAGCAGTCACGCTTCGATCTTCGAACGCGTCTGGGATCTGCAGACCAATATGGCCTCACCTCTACGATTTGCCCTGTATTGCCTGTACAACCCGCTCTTCAGGCAGGAGGCCTTCAAGAAGCAAGGTATGCGTTTGGGCGTTCGATGAGAGACCGCAGCGCGTTCGACATCTACTGGGCGGGCGGCGAGGACGAATCCGACATTCGCACGCTTATCGGCTCGGTGGTGATGCCGGGTGCCGTCTCCATCCGATTTGAGCGCGAACCGGATTACTTCCTTGGCGCGAGCATCATGGGTGACCGATGCGACGTGCTCGTCGCACGTCATCGACCCGATAGGCGACTCGCTGCCATAGGCTGTCGCGCGGAGAGGTCGGCTTGGGTGAATGGCCGCGAAGAGCGGGTTGGCTACATCGGCCAGATCCGCGTCGCCGAGGGCTTTCGCGGAACGTGGCTCGTGCAGCAGGGGGCACAATGGTACTGCGAAGCCGGCGGCCGCGATCTTCTCTACTTCGGCGTGATCGCGAGCGAGAATCCGCGCGCCCGCAAACTTCTGACTGGAGGCCGGCTCCCTGGGGGGGTATATGTGCGGCGGTTATGCGGCATGACAACCTATGCCATTGCCCTTGGGCGCCAGCGTCAGCCTCGGGTGCAAGGCATTCGCATTGGCGCCGGATCAACGGAGGGATTGGGCGCGATCGTGGACTTCGTCCACCGGCACGGGGCTCGACGCCAGCTCTTCCCTGCTTACACCGAGGAAGACTTCATCGGTGGAGTGAGGTTGCGCGGATTGAGTCCCCAGGACATTATGGTGGCGAGCAGGGACGGAGCGATCTGCGGCGTGATGGCGGTGTGGAACCAGGCAGCCTACAAGCAGGACGTAGTGGATTCCTACAGTCCGACACTTCGCCGCATTCAGCCGTTCTACGACGTTGGGGCGCGGTTGCTCGGGTTCGCACCACTAACAGCACCCGGACAGGCGATTCCCCTTTCGTTCGCAGCTTGCATCTGCGTCGCCAACGACGATCTGGAAGTGATGCGAGCCTTGCTGCGCGTATCTGAGGAGCATGCGCGCCAGAACGGCAAGGCATTTTTCATGCTCGGACTTGCCGACAAGGATCCGCTTCTGGCAGCTGCCTCCACCACGATCCATATCACTTATCGAAGCGACCTGTATGCCGCAGCGTGGTCGCCTGACCGGCTAAAGCAGCTAGATGATCGAGTCCCATACATCGAGATCGCCACGCTGTGAACAAGCCGGGCGATGACAGGACGGATCGCATGCATTCACATCGCTTGACACGCTGGGAAGCTACCTCGCTGATGGTGGGTGCCGGAGTTGGCGCCGGCATCATGGCCGTGCCGTTTCTTGCACAGCATGTGGGCCTCATCGGACTGGCCATCATCCTTCCGGTCGCATGGGCGGTCAGCGCTCTCATCCACTTGATGCTGGCGGAGGTGCTGTTTCGCACCGGCAAGGACATGCAGATCGTGGAACTGATGCGGCTATACGTGCTTCGAGGCCGCGTCGGCCAGTGGTTGCTGTGGGCAGTCTTCGCCCTGTTGAGTGTTGCCTTCCTGGCCAACCTTGCGGCGTACGTATCTGGTGCGGGTGAGATCGTTGCGAATCTTACCGGGCTCAACACGCTGGTGGCAGACATCGTCATCTACGTCATCTCTGCCGGCGTGGTGTTCTACGGGCTGAAGGCGGTCGGCGTTGCGGAGCGATTTGGCGCGCTGGCGCTATTGGGTCTCATTGCCGCCATCAGTGTGGGCGCGGTTTCCATGCCGTTCAAGCTACCGCTTTGGTCCCCGGGCTCGGCAACCCAATGGCTCGCCCTCTACGGTATGGTGATGTATGCACTATGGACGTTTTACAGCGTGCCGCAAGTAGTCCAGGGCTTGGGAACCGACCGCCTGGGGGCCGTGCGGGCCATCACGATCGGCCTTGGCATCAACGGTGTGTTGACAGCGATTGTGGCGCTCATCGCCCTGGGCATCTCCAACCCAGTCACTGAGGTCGCCATCATCGGCATCAGCGAACGTCTTGGTACTTGGGCTGGCGTAGTCGGTTCGCTTTTCATCGTGTTCGCCCTGATCACAAGTTATTGGTCGGTCTCGCTGGCGTTGGCGGACATCCTCCGCCAGAGGACAAACATGTCCGGGAAGCTCGCCTGGTTGTTGGCGACGCTCCCATCACTGCTCATCCTGTGGATCGGAGCCTGGCAGTTTCTGCAATGGCTGCGGCTGGCCGCGGGCGCTACCGCCCTCGTGGTTGCACTTATCACTCTGCCGATGTATCGGCAGGCGCATCGCACAGGCGCGGTCAGCGACCCGGGTTGGTCTCTCGGTCGGTGGGGAAAGCCTTGGATGCTTTTCCTAATGCTGTTGGCGTTGATCCTGATGGCGGTGGGATCCTTGGTCGCGGTGGACTAATGCACCGGGTAATCCTATCCGATCTCAGGCATTCAGACGATTGACGAGCTCAGGAAGTAGGCCGAGGTGGCCGATCTCGAAGTAGCCATGGTTCGGCGCATCGACGTGTTCGTGAGACCAGGTGTGCTCATAGGGCACAAAGACTGCGCGGCCGTCAATTTCGATCACAGGCAGGATGTCCGACTTCAGTGAATTCCCGACCATGATGAACTTGTCGATCGGAATGCCATGCCGCTGCAAGAGCGAACGGTAGCTCTCCGCGGTCTTATCCTGAATGATCTCTACGTATTTGAAGAGGGGTGTCAGGCCGGACCGCTTGAGCTTCTCACTCTGCTCCAGCAGGTCGCCTTTGGTGATCAGCATGAGGTCGTGGTCGCGCGCGAGAGCAGTCAGGGCGGAGGCGGCGTGCTCAAAGAGCATCACATCGGCGGCCAGCATGTCGCGTCCCAACTGCAATATGGAATCGATCACGGCGCCGCTAACCTTGCCGCCCGTGATAGCCACGGCAGCCTCGATCATGGACAGCGTGTAGCTTTTGATGCCATAGCCGTACCAGCCGATATTGCGCACCTCGATCTCTCCGAGGGCCTTCTCGATCGCATCCGGTCCGGCAAAGTCCTGCAGGAGCTGCTTGAACGCGCCTCCCGCCCGCTGATAGTGGGTCTCGTTGTGCCACAGTGTGTCGTCAGCATCGAAAGCGATGAAGAGTCGCCGTGCGGTTGGTAGCTGGGTGCCGGAAGGTGTTGTCACAGCGTGGTCTTCTCCCCGATCTGACGAACTGGCATTCGGTTTTTGAGACCGGTATGGAGATACTGACATTCAGATTATCGCACGGGCCCGGTCGGATTTCAATAGCGTGCCCGATCTTCATACCGTGACACATACTCGCGCCGTGCAGCGCATGCCTCCGTCCCGGAATGGCCCGAAATCTGGTGACGTTTGTCCATTAGGTGAGTCGACTTGGGACCGTATCATGTTAGAATGCGCATCCGACGTGCGGCGGCTACACTTGGCAACATACCTCTGGAGCGGCCTTCCATGAAGTTAAGCGGCGCATCGTCCGCAGAGGTACTCGAATTCCTGCGCGTCGTCCCCCTATTCTCGAAGATCAATGGCTCCACGGCCAGAAACCTGGCCACCCAGTGCCACTTTCGCCATTTCGACAAGGGCGAACGGATCTTCCACGAATCCGACATGGCCGAGTGCGCCTTCCTGGTGCGTTCCGGGAAGATCTCCATCATCCTTAACAGCACCGATGGCCGTGAGCTGGTTATCGACGAAATGCGCCCCGGCGACATTCTGGGGGAGGTCGGTCTCTTAACTCGGACAAGCCACACCGCCAGCGCCGTTGCGCGTACACATTGCGAAGTTCTCGCTCTTCCCCGCGAGCTTTTCCTCCGCATGATCGATGACGAGCCGGTCCTTGCACGCCGGATTCTGGATGTCACGGCCCATCGCCTGCAGCGGAGCGCCGTCCGCGAGACCGCCCTGGCATTCCTGGACGCCCAGGCCCGCCTCGCCCGCTACCTCCTTGCCTTGGAGGCCGAAGAGCATGACAAGGGCTATGTGACCGCCTCGCAGGAGGATCTGGCTCGGGGAACGGGCCTCATTCGCCAAACGGTCGCCAAGGTGCTGGGCAGGTGGCGTCGCGACGGCTGGCTTCTGACGGGCAGGGGAAGGGTTCTGCTCCTCAACCGTAAGGCTTTGGAGCAGATCGAGAGAGGCGATATTTCGGTCTCGCTTGTGTCGCCGAGGTGACAGACAGCCGGCGAACACTGACCTATACTGCGGGTAACGTTGAGACCGGAATGACCAAAAAGGAGCCCGCAATGAAGGTCGCGAAGAAGGTCCTGAAGAAGCTCTCCGCAGTTCGGGCCGTCCTGCCCAACGACGAGCGCGAAGTTCTCGACGCTATCGTCCTTGGGGAGGTTCACGCCCACAAGTTCGGCAAGGTCGGTAAAGCGGGAAAAGCCAGCAAGGCTGGCAAAACCCAGGTCAAGGCGCACAAATTCGGCAAGTCCGTCGGCAAAGCCGCGAAGGCAGGCGGCAAGACACAGGTGAGGGCACACATGTTTGGTAAGGTCGGCAAGGTTGGGAAGGCCGCCAAGGCGGATAAGACCCAGGTCAAGGCTCACATGTTCGGCAAGGTCGGCAAGGTTGGCAAGGCCGCCAAGGCGGATAAGACCCAGGTCAAGGCTCACATGTTCGGCAAGGTCGGCAAGGTTGGCAAAGCCGCCAAGGCGGACAAAACCCAAGTGAAGGCCCACAAGTTTGGCAAAGTTGGTAAGGTCGGCAAGGCTGACAAGACCGCCAAGCAGGTGAAGGCTCACAAGTTTGGCAAGGTCGGCAAGATCGGAAAAGCCGATAAGACCGCCAAGCAGGTGAAGGCTCACAAGTTTGGCAAGGTTGGCAAGGTCGGCAAGGCTGACAAGACCGCCAAGCAGGTGAAGGCTCACAAGTTTGGCAAAGTCGGCAAGGTCGGCAAGGCCGACAAGACCGCCAAGCAGGTGAATGCTCACAAGTTTGGCAAGGTCAGCAAAGCCGGCAAGGCTGGTAAAGCCGGCAAGCAGGTCAAGGCCCACAAGGTTGGCAAGGTTGGTAAGGTCGGCAAGGTTGGTAAGGCCGGCAAGCAGGTCAAGGCCCACAAGCTGGGCAAGGTTGGGAAAGTTGGTAAGGTTGGCAAGGCTGGCAAGCAGGTCAACGCACACAAACTGGCCAAGACTAACCAGGCTCCGGCCAAGCTGATCCCTGCCACAACACTCCCTCCGATCGAGTTCGATCCGAATTCTGAGGAGTATCACCCGGTCCAGCAATAACCTCTTAGCTCCCGGCAGTAGCGAACCTGGACCCTGCCGGAGGGGCACGGAGACTCCAGGACCTCAAAGCAAAATCAGACCTTCGAACGGGCAAACGTGGATTTTCTGCGGACAAGATTGATGCAGAGAATCCACGTTTTATCTTATACTCGGGCAGGGTGGGCTATATGGACTCAGACCAGATTGCTCGTGAAGAAAAGCTCTCGGAGCAACTCAAGCGGCTGATCGTTTCGATCGGTGCCGGCGGACAGACCGTCCTTTTGGGCTCAAGCGACGAGCTGCTGAATTCCATCGTGGTGGCCGCCGCACGCATATTTGGCGCCGGTGCCGCCTCGATCCTGCTCGTCAATGAGGACGAGCAGGTTCTCGAATTCAAGGTCGCCTACGGCCCGGCCGGAAAGAAGCTGGTCGGAACCAAGTATCCGCTCGACAAAGGCATCGCCGGCTACGTCGTGATGACCGGCCAGCCCATCGCTACCTCCCAGGTCAGCAAGGACGCGCGCTGGGACAAGGAATTCGCCCAGAGCACGGGGTATGTCCCGGAATCGATCCTTGCCACGCCGCTGCTTTCCGGGGACCGCATCATCGGCGTCATGGAAGTCCTCGACAAGATCAATGCAGCATCCTTCGGCATCCAGGACATGGAACTTCTGGGCATGTTCGCACGGCAGGCCGCCCTGGCAATTGATCAGGCTCAGCAGCTCAGCAAGATCGAAGGGGCGCTCGTCTTGGGGTTGAAGCGACTCGCGACCGCCGATCCATCCAAGGATTCCTCGGAGATCCTTTCCGTGCTTGAGACAGCCAGGAATGACCAGGGCGAGATTTCTGATCTACTGGAGATCGCGCGCCTGCTGGGGGATATCAGTGCGTTGGGCGAGGCCGAACGTCGCGCCTGCCTGCAGATTCTGGAGGTCTTCGCCAGCCTCAAACGCTCCGCGCCGCGCAGGTTCGGGTAAGGTATGTCCGCAGAAGAAGAGGAACTGCGCCCCGCGTGGTCTCAAAGCTTCACGCCGGAGGCCATTCAGCAACTCAACGCTGTTGGCCCGTTCTCCGACATCACGCCCGCCTGGGCCTGGGGTCGTAGCAAAGGTAAGGGCATACGTGTGGCAGTGGTCGACAGCGGTGTTGAGCATGACCATCCGGCTGTCGGCAAGAGTGTGAAGGGCGGAGTGATTGTGGAATACGACTCCCGCGCGAAAGATTCTTACCGCATCCGCCCGGACGATGAACCCATGGATGTCTCCGGCCACGGGACGGCCTGCGCCGGGATCATCCACGCGCTCGCCCCGGAGGCCGAGATCTACAGTGTAAGGGTGCTCGGCCGCAATATGGCCGGTCGTGCCATTCAGTTTGCCGCCGGGCTGGATTGGGCCATTGAACATGACATGCACGTGGTCAATCTCAGCTTGAGCACATCTCTGGAGGAATTCTTCGGGATCTTTCATGACCTCGCCGACCAGGCATACTTCAAGAACATGAATCTGGTTTCGGCGGTCAACAACATACCTGAGCCGAGCTTCCCATCGCTCTATTCGTCCGTGATCTCCGTGGCCGCCCATGATGGGCATGATCCGTTCACCTACTATTACAATCCCAAGCCGCCGGTTGAATTCGGCGCGCCGGGGATCGACGTGGAAGTGGCCTGGAACCAAAAGCAGTACCTCGTGTGCACGGGTAACAGCTTCGCTGCTCCTCACATCGCTGGCATCACAACCCTGATTCGTTCCAAACACCCTGATCTGACGCCCTTTCAAGTCAAGACGGTCCTGATGGCTTGCGCGGCCAATATGCGCCATCGGGCAAACTAGATCAACAGAGAGGAAACACATGGGGCAATTCGATAAACCATCCGGATGGTCTCTTGCAGATTTGTTGCCGGCGCCAGTCGAGAAATCGCTGGAGGAAACCCTGGCCCAGCTGGAGCGGACGGTCTCCGGGTTTGAGGCCATGCGCGAACGGCTGACAGAGACTGTCGCAATTGACGATTTCAACAAGGCGCTCGCGGCGCTGGAAAAGATCTCCACCATCAAGAGCAAGATCGAGGCATATGCGGATCTTGCTTTCTCCGAAAACACACAGAGTCCCGAGGCGCTCAATTTGCGGGACCGCGTCGATCAGGTCCTGACCGATATCGGCAACCGTTGCCTCTTCTTCGAGCTTTGGTTCAAGGCGCTTCCGGATGAGGCCGCCAATCGCCTGATCTCCAAAACCGGTGATCAGCGATATTTCTTGGAGACCATGCGGCGTTTCAAGCCGTTCACTCTGACCGAGCCCGAAGAGAAGGCCATCAACATCAAGGATGTCAATGGCATCGACGCCATCGTCAACTTGTACGAGATGATCACCAACGGCTTCGAGTTCGAGCTGGAGGTGGATGGCGAGAAGAAGACGCTCACGCGCGACGAGCTGGCAAGTTACTACCAGAATCCTTCACCGGATTTGCGCGCCGCCGCGTACCAGGAGCTGTTTCGGGTATTCGGCGAGAATTCCACGGTGCTGGCCCAGATGTACATCCACCGGGCGCGCGACTGGCACGCCGAGGGAGTGGAGTTGCGGGGCTTCCCGTCCCCGGTATTCGCACGCAACCTGGAAAATGATCTCCCCGAAGCGGTTGTGAATACGCTGTTGTCCGTCTGCCGGAAGAATGCCAGCTTGTTTCAGAAGTACTTCAAGCTGAAGGCCAAGTGGCTGGGGCTCGACAAGCTGCGGCGGTATGACGTTTACGCGCCCCTGGCTCCTTCCGACAAGAAATTCGCGTATGCTGAGGCCACCCAAATGGTGATGGACAGCTATACGGCCTTTTCGTCCGACGTGGCGGCGCTTGCCAGGCGCGTGTTCGATGACGACCATCTGGACTCTGAAGTTCGTGCCGGCAAACGCGGCGGCGCTTTTTGTTACACCGTGTCCCCGGAGCTCACGCCCTGGGTTATGGTCAACTACAACCAGCAGGCCCGCGACATCGCCACGCTGGCACACGAACTGGGGCATGCGATCCATTCGATGCTTGCCAGTCGCCATTCCATACTGACCCAGCTGCCTTCCCTGCCGTTGGCCGAAACGGCCTCAGTGTTCGGCGAGATGCTGCTGACCGACCGATTGCTGAAGCAGGAGCAGGACCCGCGCGTCCGGCGAGAGCTTCTGGCGAACGCCCTGGACGACGCCTATATCACGGTCATGCGCCAGGCCTACTTCACCATCTTCGAGAAGGACGCCCATGACATGATCGCCGACGGCAAGACGATAGACGAGTTGGCCGACCACTACCTGGCAAATCTCAGGGAACAGTTCAGTGATGCCGTGGATGTCAGCGAGGACTTCAAGTGGGAGTGGGTCAGCGTGCCTCACATGATCCAGTGGCCCTTCTATACCTATGCCTATAGCTTCGGCCAATTGCTGGTCCTTGCGCTGTATCAACAGTACCGGCTCGAGGGCGATGCCTTCCTACCCAGGTATCTGCGCATCCTCTCGCACGGTGGCTCAACGCCGCCGCTGAAGGTGCTCACGGAGGCCGGCCTCGACGTCACGCAGGCCGCCTTCTGGCAGGGTGGCTTCGATTTCCTCGCGAAAATGCTGGCCGAACTCGAGCAATTGTCTTAAGGAGCGTTGGGCATGGCTGAAACCGCTAAAGCTTCCACCTCACCATTCTCGGTCTTCCGCAATCGCAATTTCTCACTGATGTGGTCGGGCCAACTGGTTTCGACCATGGGCTCTGCCTTGACGTCGCTGGCGGCCTCCATCTATGTCTTCCGGCTGACGAACTCAGCCTTGAGCGTGGGCCTGATGTTGATGGCCACGGCAGCACCCAGCCTGCTCGTCGGACTGTTCGCAGGCGTGTTCGTGGATCGCTACGACCGGAAGAAGATCATGATTATCTGCGATCTTCTCCGGGCGGTGTTGGTGTTCCTGGTCCCCTTCCTTGTAGGTCATGGCGTCGTGTGGCTGTATGTCATCGTGATGCTGACCAGCGCCATCGGTCAGTTTTTCGATCCCGCTCATGAGAGTGTGCTGCCGGAAGTTGCCTCGGATGAGGAGCTGGCTGCGGCGAACTCACTCATCGCCATCAGCTCATTTGGCTCGACGGCCATCGGCTTCGCCGCCTCAGGTTTGATCGCCGCCGCGGCGGACATCAGTTGGGCGTTCTATCTGGATGCCGTGACTTTCCTTGTTTCGGCACTTTGCATTTACTTGATTCGCATCAAGGCTTTCACGTCAGACGAGAAGACCAGCGCCTCGATTGTCATCAGCAACCTGCGCGCCGGGGTGCAGCAGCTGTTCAAGACTCCGATACTGCGATCGCTCTTCACTGCGCAGGTGCCTGTGCTGATGGCGTTCGGCCTGGTCAACGCCTTGTTGCTGCCTTTTGCCATACGCGCTCTCGGTGCGACCGAGTTTGAGTACGGCTTGCAGGAGGGACTCACTTCCATCGGTTTCGTCATCGGCAGCCTGCTCATGGCGGGCATATTCGACCGCATGCGCGAGGGTGCGTGGATCGGCATCAGTTTCTTCGGTATGGCCATCGCCGGGATCGTGTATTCCTTCCTTCACTCCATCCCGCTCGCCATATTGGTGGTGACCATCTCGGGCTTCTTCAACGCGCCTTCCGCTATCGGGCGCAGGTTGGTGGTGCAGCGCAACACACCGCGGGAAATGCGCGGTCGGGTAAATAGTGTCTTTTTCGTGTCTCGCGACGTGCTTTTCCTGGTCGGTATGGCGGCCGCCGGGCTTGCCGATACGATTGATGTCCGCGTGATGTACCTGGCTGGCTCGCTGATCATCCTTGTCGGTGCAGTCCTGGTCATGACGCTGCCCGGGCTGCGGCAGGAAGGGGCGGAATGGCAACAAGCGCTCGGCTTCCTGAGGGCCTCTGCAACGGCCCCGGGGCTCGGCAAAGGCCGGGCCGCTGTGCCGGCAGATGTGGATCTACTCGTGGGCCTCGTTCCAACTCTCTCGGTTCTCACGGTCAAGGAGCGCGCCAATCTCGCCCGTTCGGCCAGGGTTGTTGAAGTGCCGGCTGCCACCGCAGTCCTGCGACGTGGCGATGCAGGGGACGCGGCGTTCTTCATTCTGGAAGGCCGCGTGGCAGCCGGGCTGACGACGGCGGGAGGCGATTACAAGTCGCTTGAGTCTATGACCGTGGGAGATCTCTTCGGTGAGATCGCCGCCCTGACGGGTTCGACACGCCGGGCAGATGTGGTCGCCACTGATGCCTCGAAGCTGTTCCAGATCCCGGCAGAAACCTTGCGGGGATTAATGAGCCAGCCTGCAATGAGTGCCATGGTCCTGTCCAAGATGACCGAGCGACTTAGTATATCCAGCCAGTATGAGCTGCCGCGCTTCGCCGGAGTCGATCAACAGGCGATGCGCGAATTGCGCACCGCGCCGGCAGAGTCCTGAGGAGTTCAGCGCAGCTCGGAGGCTGCCTCGCTTCATCGGAATAGAACTGACAAGAAAGCACCCGCGCGTCGGTGGCGGGTGCTTTCTTGTAACCTGGCTTGCGGTGAGCCGGATACGGATTGCAGACTCAGCTTGGCGCAGACGCGGCGCCTACCGGCTCCACGAACAACGCGGCGGCGAGATCGTATCCCAGTACGTGTTCGCGCTTGCCGTATTGGATTCGGAGCGGCCCCTTCGATGGCGCGCGATGGCGGAGTTCGAACTCAACCTGTGGGAATAGGCCAAGCTCGGCGAAGTAGCGCAGTTCATCGGGATTGTGCGTCCGTACCCGGCTGATGCGGCAGCGCGTGCCGGCCGAAAGCTGCACCAGGCTTGTATCCCTTACCTCGGGCATAACGCCCTCCTTGGATGGGATGGGTTCTCCATGCGGACACCGCGTAGGATGACCGGTGATCTCATCCAACCGGTCCTCGAGATGATCGTTGATTCCCAGCTCGAACTGATCTGAAAGATCGTGGGCTTCGTCCCATCCGTATTTCATCACCCGGACGAGGAAAACCTCAACCAGCCGATGCCGCCGTAGCGCCGGCATCGCGATGCGCTCGCCTTCCCCGGTGAGCCGCACGCCGCGATACAGCTCGTGCTCCAGGTAGCCGAGGTCCTTCAGCCGCGCCACCATGCGCGAGGTGGCCTGCAGGGATGAGTTGACCGCCTCGGACAGCTCAGAAAGTCCGACCTTCGGCAGATCCTGTTGCAAGCGGTAGATCTCGGCGGCGTAGCGCCGCATGGCGGGGGTGGTCATTTTCTTGAAAGCTTGAATATCAGCCCTTCTTGCATGAGATTTATCCGATTTTCACCCAAGGTGAAACAGAACATCACCTGAATTTATATCAATTTTATCTTAAGTATCTGGCTTCTTCCGGACTGGCAGATTATAACAGGGGCAGGTTGCGGCGATTTCGACTACTTCAAGGAGCTCTCTGAAGCATGCTGGCAAGTATTCTACTGGCACTACGTGAAGGACTGGAAGCGGCGCTCATCGTCGGGATAGTCTTGGGCGCGCTTCGAAAGATGGATCGAGGCGACCTCGCTCCGGCCGTCTGGCGCGGGACGATTTCCGCGATCTTCGTGAGCCTGGCCGCGGCCATCGGGCTGACAGCACTCGGGCTGAGCCTCGAAGGGCCGGCCGAGCCGATCTTCGAGGGTGCAGCGATGCTCCTCGCGGCTGCCATCCTCACATGGATGATCTTCTGGATGAACCGTCAATCACGGTACATGAAGCAGGGCTTGGAAACTGGTGTGCGCCGCGCGGCCCTGTCGACTGGGAAGGGCGCACTGTTTGGTCTGGCTTTCCTGGCCGTGGTGCGCGAGGGCATCGAATTGGCATTGTTTCTGACGGCGGCTGCGTTTGCTTCCGGCGCGCGCGGTACGATCCTGGGCGGCTTGGTGGGTTTGGCCGCTGCCGCGTTCATTGGTTGGTCGCTTTTTGCCTCGACGATCCGGCTTGACTTGAAGCGCTTCTTCCAGGTCACGGGCGTGCTTCTTCTGTTATTTGCGGCCGGCTTGGTGGGAAACGGAGTGCATGAGTTCAATGAGGTCGGATGGATACCCGCGCTCGTTGAGCATGTGTGGGATCTGAACCCCATACTGAGTGAAAGCTCGGGCGCGGGTGTGGCCCTCAAGGCCCTGGTTGGCTACAATGGCAACCCCAGCCTGACTGAGGTTATGGCCTACCTCGCGTACGTCGTCGGCGTCCTTCTTGCTCTGAGGCGCACTGATCGCAAGGCCGCGGCGGCCGCGGCGCAAGTCCCCGCCTAGTCCGGATTGGCTGTGAGAGAAACAGGCTCCGTGAATTCACGGAGCCTGTTCTTTCAATGCAATACAATCGGATCTGGGGACCTCATCCCACCTGCAGCTACGCTAGAGCGGCATGGCGTGGTAAATCGCAATGGGAGCTTACGGGCCGGCAGCGGGGCCCGGACAACAATATGTCCACAGAACCACAAAGTTCCAATGTCGGAAGTCTCACTCTTGCCATTGATCTCGGAACTTCGCGTCTCAAGCTTGCCGCATTTGACGAAGAACTAGATCAGGCGTACGCCGTCTCCTCTTCCACACCAACGGGTCGGGCGAGGGGCGAGCTTGAGGCCGGGGATCTCTGGCTCGGGATTCAAGGTTTGGTGAGCAGTGCCGGCGTCGGACTCGACTTGCGACGGATAACCGCGATCGGCATCACCGGCATGGCCGAATCCGGATGCCTCATCGACAAGCAGGATCGACCGATCACGCCCATGCTGTTGTGGCACGATCGGCGTGGCATTAGGCAGGCCGCTGCGCTCCGCCGCAGGGCTGGCCCCAGATTCGCGCGGCTCACAGGATTGCGGATGACCAGTGTCCGATCGGTCGCCAAATGGCGATGGATGATCGACCACGGAGCACCGCGGGCTGCTCGATGGTGTGGCGCGCCGGAGTGGATTGCGCTTTGTTTGACGGGCGCATGGGCAACGGACTATACGCTCGCGGTTCGGACGGGCGTCTTCGATGTTGCCGGGCGCCGCTATTCGCGCGAGCTGCTTGCGGCTGCCGGCGCGCGGCCGGGGATTTTTCCACCAACTCGAGGCTCGCCTGCGCCCATTGGCAAGCTCCGTCCCAACGTCGCCGCTGAACTGGGTCTGTCTGGCTCAGCAGAGGTCGTGATAGCCGGGCACGACGACATTGTCTCAGCCTATGGGGCTGAGGGTCGAGAGGGTGACTTGATCGACTCGGGCGGCACCGCCGAAGGGCTGGTACGGATTCTGGCTTCGGTCCCGTCGCCGGCCACGACTGCAAAGGCGCGCATGGCCATGACGCCCTTCTATCTGACCGGGACCTTCGCCCTTCTTGCGGGAGCCGGCTCGACGGGCGCGCTCATGCAAGAGGCGGCCAAGATGCTGGGGCAGTCGCCCGCGGAATTGGACCGCCTTGCAACGCCGAGGCGGCAGTATCCCGAAGGGACCATCAAGGCTCGACTCACAAAGGAAAGTCTGCCGCGACTGAAGGTCGATTCCAAAGTCGCGGCGCCGCGCGTTTGGAGCGCCGTCCTGGACCTTGTTTGTGATCGGTTCGAGGCCGCCGCCAGAAGACTGGAGCAGCTGGCCGGGCCACCCCGGCGCCTCGTTCTGATCGGCGGCGCAGCTCAGAGCGACGAGTTGGTGAGGAGAAAGGCCGAGCGCCTTGGCTTGCCTGCAGTCGTCCTGCATGGAGTGGATACGGCCACGCTCGGCGCGGCCATGCTTGCGAAACGCTCACCCTGAATCGGGGGCAGGATGCGCTCGCCCCGTCCAAAGCGAAACCTTGACAACTTAGTACATATGTTCTATAATTCATCGGATGCATACTGCCGCTCTTTCTTGGCATACACGGCCCGGGTCATGGGTTCTTCTGAGGCGAATTAGCCGAATGGCATTCGAACCTCATTCGAACCTCGGTGGAGGCGCTCCTCTGTACCCGTAAGTTGCCCGTAGCCGGCGCATTCGAATTTTTAAAACGCTCGGCCCTCCATCACACCCTGGAGGGGTGCCGTCCGTGGTGACAATCCGATACAATGCGGGCCTGAACGACGCGAGGGAGAGTCAATGACGATCAAGGTCCATCTTGTCGACGGCACTTATGAGCTCTTCCGGAACTTCTACGGTGCGCCTCCCAAGAAGGCGAAGGATGGCAGCGAGGTCGGTGCAACCCTCGGCCTGCTCAGGAGCATGTTGCTGCTTGTCACCAGCCCTGGCGTAACGCACGTAGGTGTGGCGTTCGACCACGTGATCGAGTCTTTTCGCAACGAGCTCTTTACGGACTACAAGACGGGAGACGGCGTGGATCCCGCCCTCATGGCGCAATTCCCACTCGCAGAAGAGGCGGTCGCAGCCCTGGGCATCGTCGTTTGGCCAATGGTGAAGTTCGAGGCGGATGACGCTCTTGGCACTGCGGCAAAACGTTTCCGGCAGGACAAGTCTGTGCGGCAGGTCGTCGTATGCTCCCCGGACAAGGACCTGGCTCAGCTGGTTTCGGGCAAGCGCGTGGTGTGCTGGGATAGGCGCCGCGAGATCGTCATCGACGAAGAGGCCGTGGTCGAGAAGTACGGCGTCCGGCCCGCTTCGATGCCGGATTGGCTGGCCCTCGTCGGCGATAGCGCGGATGGCTACCCCGGCGTACCCGGTTGGGGAGCGAAGTCGGCCTCAATGGTCCTGGCCCGCTATAAGCACATCGAGGCCATACCTGAGAAATCCGTGAAGTGGCGCATTTCAACACTCAGCGCCGGACGCGCCGCAAGCCTGGCTGAAAGCCTGTCTGCACACAGGGCTGAGGTCATGCTGTACAAAACGCTGGCAACGCTGCGATTCGACGTCCCTTTGCGGGAGGGCCTCGACGATCTCGAATGGCGAGGCGCCCGTCGCCAGCTGCGCCATTTGTGCGCCGTCATGGGCGACGAAAGAATACCTGAGCGCGTCCCGCGCTGGCGGGCATAGAATTCGAGTCCTACGCCCATTCGGGCGAGTCTTGGGCGTCGGGCGCAGCATGGAGCACGAAGGCAAAGCCCGGTGACTGTAGAATGATCTTATCGGGAGCGAGGCAGAGAGACTCATGAATGCCATCCAAGTTTCCAACCTGCGACGAGTTTTTAAGTCCTATGTCGGCGTGATTCGGCGCACTGCCAGGGAAGTGGTCGCTCTGGAGGATGTGTCCTTCGGCATAGAGCCAGGAGAGCTGTTCGGGCTGCTGGGACCGAACGGGGCAGGCAAGACCACCACAGTCAAGATCCTGACCACGCTCCTCATCCCCACGGCCGGAACGGCGACCATACAGGGCTTCGACGTGGTCAAGCAAGCCGATGAGATCCGCAAGCGCATCGGCTTCATCTTTGGCGGGGAGCGCGGCCTGTATTGGCGTCTGTCCGGGATCGATAATCTCAGGTACTTCGCCAGCCTTTACGGCGTCGCCCCCGAGGTCTCAAAGAAGCGTATTCCATACCTGCTTGAGCTCGTGGGTCTCAAGGGTCGCGGCGAGGAGAGAGTGGGGGGTTACTCGCGTGGCATGAAGCAGCGCCTGCATGTGGCGCGCACGCTGCTTCACGATCCGGAGGTGCTATTCCTGGATGAGCCGACCATTGGCCTCGACCCTGTGGGGGCCAGGGAGTTCCGCCAGGTGATTCTCGATCTGCAGTCGGAGAAGAAGACCATCCTGCTGACGACCCACTACATGTTTGAGGCCGACGCGCTCTGCAATCGCATCGCCGTGATCAACCACGGGCGCATTGTGGCGCTGGACACGCCGGTGGGCTTGAAGTCGAAGGTTCGCGACCTAAGTGTTGTGGAGGTTGAGATGTTCGGTCTGCCCCAGGAGATGCTGGAGGGGCTGCGCCGCCTGCCCTTCGTGGACTCACTCTCCGTGGAGGATCACGAACAGCGCCAGATGCTCATGATTCAGACCGCACGCGGTGCTGAAGCTGTGCCGGATGTCCTGGCCTCGCTGGCAGGGCTGAAGATTGGTCGCGTGATCGTCCGCGAACCGACGCTTGAAGACGCCTATGTCCGTCTCGTGGAAGGTGCGGCATGAACTTCCGGACAATCGTTCGGTACTGGCGCACGGTTCTGGTCGTCGGCGAGATGAGCCTGCGCATGGGGCTGACCGAGCCGTTCGTGATCTTCACGGTATTCATCCAGCCGATTTTGATTGCCGCGTTGGGGCTTTGGATGTTGCAGGGCAAGGGTGTTGAGGCGGCCATGTTCGTTGTTGTGGGGAGCGGCCTCACCGGCCTCTGGTCCAGCCTGCTCTTTATCTCTGGAAACAGCATCAATATCGAACGCTGGATGGGCACGCTGGAAACACTCGTCGGCCTCCCGACGCCCTTCGAGGTGATCGTCTTCGGTAAGAACCTGGCCAATGTGATCCAGAGTCTGGTAGCGATGGTTTTCGGTTACACCGTTGCGGTACTGTTCTTCGGCTACTCGCTCAGCATTCAGCAGCCGGTGATGTTCGCCGCATCCATCGTCTTCACCGTCGTCGCCTTTGTGTGCTTCGGGTTGATCATCGCTCCAGCGTTCGTGATGAACCCGGCAGTGCAGGGCTGGCAGAACGCTATGGAGTTCCCCATCTACGTGCTGTGCGGCTTCATGTTCCCGATCGCCCTGCTGCCCGGCTGGACGACTCCGGTCTCCTATCTGCTGCCGCCATATTGGGCAGCGGTTGCCCTCCACGGCACGTCCACGGGCGGTGCCACCCTGGCCCAAACCCTGACGGCATGGGGCATGCTGCTGTTGTTCTCTGTGATCGACCTGTTCATAGCATCCTGGCTGTTTCGGGCGATGCTGTATAAGGCGCGCGCCGACGCGACGTTGGGCATGGAATGATCCAGGTTCAAGTGACCGGGCACTAGTGAGGCAGGCATGAAGAACTTCTTGAACGGATTCCGTCTATTCTGGCAGGGCGCCATCCTGGGCTATGTAGCCTTGTTCCACTGGCTGCGGCCCATACAGTATGCTGCATCGAAGATCGTGATGCCGCTGGCACAGATGTTTTTCTTTGTCTACCTGGGGACCTTCGCCACCGGTCAGGACAATGCGGCCTTCTATATCATCGGCAACGCGCTGCAGATCGCTGCCGTCAGCGGTATCTATGGCGTCACCATGTCGATCGGCGGTGAGCGCAATGAGGGGACGCTGCCGTACCTCTTCGGGGCGCCCGCCAACCGTATGCTGATCTTCCTTGGCCGCGCCTTCATGAACATCATTGACGGGGCCATCGGAGTGGTGATCGCCTTCTTCTGGGGCGTGGTGCTCATGGGCCTGGATCTTTCGCACACCAACATCGCTGCATTGGCGCTCACGATTGTCATCACTACCCTCAGCACTTGCGGATTCGGCTTGCTGCTCGGGAGTGTGGCGCTGGTAACAGTCAATGTCATGTTCATCAACAACCTGGTGTACTTCCTCCTGTTGATCTTCTCTGGCGCCAACGTGCCGCTGCAATCGCTACCTGCGTGGGTGCAGGCAATTTCGAGCGCGCTGCCTCTGACCCGCGGGATCGCCGCGGCGCGCCTGCTCGTTGGCGGCGCCAGCCTTGCAGAAGCCGGACCACTCCTCCTGGGAGAATTGGGCATCGGCCTGATGTACAGCCTCTTGGGCTATGTGCTCTTTACGGTCTTTGAAGTTGAGGCAAAGAAACGCGGCACACTGGAACTTGCCTGAGCCAGTTCCGGTACTTGCCAGGCCATCTCACGCACGCCCGTCCCGCGCCGAGGGGAACACACTGGAGGCCGACTTTGGAAGCTAGCATCCCGGATGACTGGGTCCAAACCCGAGGCTACCATGGCTCGGGCTTCATGCCACTGGTCGCATTCTCAAGCTGGCGCGTCGCCATCCTTCGACCGGACGCGGCCCAATCCCCCGGCCTCGTGACGCAAATGGAAAGACACACTGAAACCGATGAAGTCTTCGTCCTCACGAAGGGCGAGGGTATGCTGCTGTTGGGTGGGATCGGGCCGTACGTTGAGGGTTTGCAGCCGTGTCGAATGCAGTTGGGGACGATCTACAATGTGCGCAAGAATTCCTGGCACGCCATTCTGCTGAGTCCGGATGCCAGCGTGCTTATCGTCGAGAACGCCGATACGGGAACCCAAAACACCGAATATGAGGACTTGTCGCCGCAGTTGCGCTCGGCGACGCGGCAGATAGCAATCCGCGAGGGGCTGGCGTAGCCTTAGGATTCTCAGGACTGCTATCTGCTATCTGCGGCGCGTGCCCAGCAGGGCGCCCATGATACCGCGGGCCACCTCGCGCCCGATCTGACGGCCGAGGGGGCTGTTGGCAGCTTTGAGGACTTTGTCGAACGCCGTGGGTTCGGGCTTTGTGCGCGCACCGGGAACTCCCGCCGCAGCGGCTGCGCCCGCGGCCGAGGTCGTCCGGGCCTGCAATTTCTCGTAGGCCGACTCCCGATCCATGACGTTCTCATACTTGCCTGCCAACGTTGAGCTGCGGATGATCTGTTTGCGCAGCTCGGGCGGAATCGGCCCGATCTGTCCCCGTGGTGGAAGCATGAACGCCCGCTCGACGATGCCGGGCATGCCTTTCGGGTCCAGCATCGAAACAAGCGCCTCACCAACTCCCAACTGTGTGATGGCCTCGGCTACGTCGAGTTTGGGGTTGGTACGAAAGGTCTGTGCCGCTGACTTGACTGCTTTCTGATCCAGGGGGGTAAAGGCCCGCAGAGCATGCTGCACCCGATTACCAAGCTGTCCTAACACCGTCATGGGCACATCCATGGGATTCTGCGTGACGAAGAACACGCCGACGCCCTTGGATCGAATAAGTCGGATAACCTGCTCAACCTTTTCCAGGAGCGCCTTCGGCACATCGGTGAAAAGCAAATGCGCCTCATCAAAGAAGAAGACCAGCTTCGGTTTCTCGGGATCTCCAACCTCCGGCAAAGTCTCAAAGAGCTCCGAAAGCAGCCAAAGCAGGAAGGCCGTGTAGGTCTTTGGCGAGAGCATTAGCCTTTCGGAGGCAAAAACGTTGATCATGCCCCGCCCTTCTGAATCCGTGCGCATCATATCGGTCAGGTCCAGGGCGGGTTCGCCAAAGAACATGTCGGCGCCCTGCTCCTGGATGGTGAGCAGACTTCGCTGGATGGCACCGATGGTTGCGCCGGTAATGTTTCCGTACTTGGTTTGGAATTCGTGGGCGTTATTGCCGATGAACTGAAGCATGGCCTGCAGGTCCTTGAGATCCAGCAGATCCATGTCGTTGTCATCTGCGATCTTGAAGACCAGGCTGAGCACGCCGCTTTGGGTCTCGTTGAGGTCGAATAGTCGTGAAAGGATGAGCGGGCCCATCTCGGAGACCGTGGCCCGTACGGGATGCCCTTGCTCGCCAAAGATATCCCAGAAGGTGACGGGGTATCCCTCGTAGGAAAAGTCCTTCAGCTTCAGCAGCTCGACGCGCTCTTTCACTTTCTTGTTGAGATCTGAACCCGGCTGGCTGATGCCGGCCAGGTCACCTTTGACGTCGGCCATGAAGACGGAGACTCCTGCGCGGCTGAGGCCCTCGGCGACGACCTGCAGGCTGACGGTCTTGCCGGTGCCGGTCGCGCCCGCGATCAGTCCATGCCGGTTGGCCATCTGGGGCAGAAGGGCTATCTCTTCTTTATCATTCTTTGCAACCAGAATTGGTTCAGCCATTTGGTCTCCCGGAGAAGTCGATTTTGCAACTCAAGAGGCATGCGCAGCTGCCTCTTGGCATGCGGCATCGCGCAAATCCGAATCATTATAATTGATGGGTACTCTGGTTTGTGAGTCTCCCCGCAGGATGTATGAATGCACGATCGTCTTCCCCCTTCATCCTGGACAACTAGATGGCATTGCGCTGCGCCAGAGCCGGGGCATCCCCGGACGTACCATGACAAATCAGAGGGGAGCACGTAGCGCACTAGGTTGATCCGAGCTGATCAAACCCGGATACGCGCCACCGCCCCCGGTGAATCTTTATAGCCCTTCGAAGAGATTGCCGGCAGCAAGAACCACAAAGCCCACAACCACGAGCCAGACTGCCGATCCTGAAAGACCCGTGCCGGGAAGAAACGTGACCAGCACGCCAACGACCGCCAGCCCGATAGCGATCCAAAATGTAGTGTTTCTTGGGGGACTCAAGTTCAAAACGACCTCCGCAGGACTAGCCCAAAGGAACCTTCTGGTTCCGCGTGTCAGAAGGGCCGCAGATGGCTGCATTCAGCGCGGAGAGTGGAGTCACTCGGCGCGCGCATCGCTCGGCGTGGACTCTAGTGTCCCGCGTGGGCCTCGGCGGCCTCTGCCGCGGCCTTATCCTTATGGATCGTACCATCGGGATGGTTGGGCGGAGAGTACACGGTGTATAGCTTCAACAGCTCCGTCTTTGACGTGTTGATCACGTTGTGAAACGTGCCAGCCGGAATGATGACGGCATCGGTGCTGTGGGCGACGTACTTCTCTGTGTCGTTGAGGATGAAAGTCGCTTCACCCTGCTCGAGTCGGAAGAATTGATCGACCTCGGGATGCATCTCGCGCCCAATTTCCTCCCCCGGCTTCAGGCACATCACCACGAGCTGACAGAACTTGCCGGTGAAGAGCACCTGTCGGAAGTACGAATTCTTCAGGGTGAGATCTTCTATGGATCCGAAGAAGCCTTTCATTAGCAGCCTCCTTCTCGCAACATGCTTCCGTGGAGAAAATGATTCTGACCCCGTTCCATCTGGAACGGGGTCAGAATGGACATACTGGCTACCGTGGACTAGTACTTGACGATTCGGGGTAGGCGCTTGGCCTGGGCGACCCATTTGCCGACCTGCTTACGTGCCGGCATCTGGTTCACCAGGTTCTTCTTGGCGTTGATCGCAAGCATCTTTTCGTAGAGTTTTTTTGGATCGCGCTTGGCCAGTTCGACAACCGTATCAACGCCGGCTTCCTCCAGCAGGTCAGAGTATTCGCTGCCGACACCCTTGATGCGATACAGGTCGGCCAGATTGACCCATTCCAGGATCAGCTTCCCGCCGATTCCAGTCTTGGCTGTGATCTCCTTGCGGCCCTTGGGAGTTGCGCCCTTTGTCAGAAGGCCACCCGTGCCACGAATGCCTACTTTGATGAGTTTGCGAGCATAAACGGGGCCGATGCCTTCGATATCTGCGATTCCCATCGTCATCTCCTTTGATCATGACCACCGCGCGACCCGCATTGGCCCGCAGTGGAATACTGTATCTGCATTGTACAGCATCGCCCTGCAACATTCAATGGGGGTCGCCCGCGCACCGCATTGCTATTGAAATCGGACTCGCGCACCGCGTTCAATCAACTCGCCGACGCTGAGGCGAGATTCCGGGGAGAGCAGTACTGGGAATCCATGTATTCCGCTGCTATGGCCTCAGAGCAGCGGCAGCAAATACTCATAAGCGCTGAGCGCGGCCTTGGCTCCTTCTCCCACGGCCACAAGCACCTGCTCTGCGTAGCCACTTGCCACATCCCCGGCCGCGAATACGCCTGGAACGCTGGTGTGGTTGGCGCCATCCACGATGACGTGGCCGCGCCCGTCGAGCTGGACCAGATCCTTCACCATGTCGGAGTTGGGCGTCAGGGCCTTCTCAACGAACATGGCATCAGCTTCGTATTTGGTAGTTGTGCCGGCGGCGTCTTTCAGGACGAGCGAGCGGGCGTACTCGTCACCCTGTACCTCAACCACCTCACGTCCCGGGAGGATCGTGACGTTTGGGGCGCTCTTCAGCTTGTTGCCAAGCGGCGAATCGAACATCTTGTCGCTGGCACAAACCATATACAGGTGCTTGGCAACGGTAGCCAATTCGCCGCCCGAGCGGAGGGCCAGATCGTCGTCGCCTATGACGATGCTGGTCTTGTCGATGAAGAGTGGGGCATAGCTCACCGCCGAGTAGCACAGACCCTTCATCGTGAATTCCTTTTCCCCGGGAACGCCCATGCGGACTTGGCGCGCGCCGGTCGCAATGATCACGGCCTTGGCCTCAAGACCCTGCCCGCCCTTTGTAGTTATGGCGAAGCCGCCATTCTTGCGCGCCACTTTCTGCACGTCATCCAGGTGGCGGGCAAAGTCCAGGTACTCAAGCTCGCTGCGGAACTTGTTGACCACCTCCAGTCCCCGCACTACCTGGTACTCATGAATCCACGGAAGAGCCAGACGGTAGTTGGTCTTGCCACCGAAGTCCTTGGTGAGCAGGAGGACGTTGATGCGCTTGCGGATCGCGTAGATGGCGGCTGTGAGGCCCGCCGGCCCGCCGCCGATGATGATCAGGTCGTACATGGCGTCTCCTTTTCGGAATCAATAGGCCGACTTGATGGTTTCGAGGTCCACATCGAGCTTGCCGTCGTCCGGCGGAGGCTCAAGGATGAAATGCTCTTCCATCATCATGCGCGTGAGGTCACGCGATCGTTTTATGATCTGCGACGCATTGGTAAACTCCGCATCGTAGGTAGTGGGCTTGGTCGCCAAACCCTGTTCCACAGCCTTCATCGCTACCGCGGCAGCTTCACGCGGGAAAACCTCCCAATCATCCATGTCCGGCAGGATGTGCTCCGGATCCAGGCGCTTTCCGACATGATCAGCAAGTGCCTGGGCAGCTGCGAAGCACATTTCGTCGGTAATTGTGCGCGCCCGAACATCTAGTGTGCCGCGAAAGATGCCGGGGAAACCCAGCGAGTTGTTCACCTGATTCGGGAAATCCGAACGCCCCGTGGCAACCACAGCCGCGCCAGCCTCCTTGGCCTCCCAAGGCCAGATCTCCGGGACGGGATTGGCGCAAGCGAAGACGATGCTGTCCTTGGCCATGGCTTTCACCCACTCCGGTAGCAGGACTCCGGGGCCGGACTTGGAAAGGGCGATGGTGACATCCGCGCCCTTCATGGCCTCGGCAATATCGCCCTGCCGCCCCTCTGCGTTGGTGATATTGCACAGCTTCCACTTGTCCTTGTACTCAGCTTTGCGCATTTCAAGATCCTTGCGATGCTTGCCAAGGATGCCCTTGCTATCAACCATGAAACATTTCGCCGGATCGGCGCCCCATCCGAAAATCAGGCGGGAGCATGCAACATTGGACGCGCCGGACCCTATGAAGGCGATTTTGACTTCGCTCATCTTCTTGCCGACCACTTTCAGAGCGTTGATTAGGCCGGCCAGGGTTACCGTGGCAGTTCCCTGTTGATCATCATGCCAGACGGGTATCTCGGCCTTTTCTCGCAGGGTGTCAAGGATATAGAAGCATTTGGGCTGGGCAATATCCTCGAGGTTTACGCCGCCCGCTCCCGGCTGAAGCATGAGGACGGTATTGATGATGGCATCGGGATCCTTGGTGTCGAGCATGATCGGAAATCCATCGACGCCGCCAAGGTACTTGTATAGCAGAGCCTTGCCCTCCATGACGGGAAGACCGGCCTTCGGACCAATGTCGCCCAATCCCAGGACGCGTGTGCCGTCACTCACGACGATGACGGTATTCCACTTGTTGGTGTACTCGTACACGAGCTCGGGATCAGCCTGGATGGCCTTGCACGGCGCCGCCACACCCGGGGTGTACCAAATGGCGAAGTCATTGAAGCTGTGAACGGTGCATTTGAGTGTGGTCTCGATCTTCCCCCGATAGAAAGGATGCATTTTCATGGCATCAGCCGAAGGTTTCTTGGCCTTTGCGAGGAGTTCGTCGACGTTCATGGTGTCCCTATCCTCCAAGTCACCTACCCCAGGTTTCTCAGTTCAGGACCTGCGCCCATGTGCCTTGAGCCAAGGTATTCAATTGCTTGCCCCCATCCAGTTGCCCCCAGATGCCCACCCTATACACTTCCCAACGACAGCCCCACGATTAAGTAAGGTCAAGGTCCGCGAGTCTTCTGTGTCTTCCCGTTCTCCTAAGCCGGGGAAGCCCATTTCGTCGCCACGCCCGCAGTTTGAGGCGGCACAAATGCCGGCGACAGAAGTCCGGCTTCGGTTACGAGGCGCGGCACGATCTCCTCCCAGCCGACGGCCATGATATGGAGGCCATTCACGCCTTGGCCCTCGAACTTCCGTATCTGTTCGATCAATTCGAGCGAGATCTGGAGGCCCTCCTCGGCTGGATTTCCCTGTTTGTCGGCGGTTTCCATACGGTGCATGAGAGAGGACGGCATGACGACACCCGGTATCTCATCCTTCATGTGGCGTGCCATCCTCAAGCTCTTTAGAGGCGTGACACCAATCAGGATGAAGACCTTGTCCAGAATGCCACGCCGGGCCAGCTCATCAAGCCAGATTTCAAGGCGCGCCGCGTCGTACACCAAATTCGTTTGGAAGAATTGTGCACCGGCATTGACTTTCTTGTGCTCGCGCAAAGCCTGGAAGCGAGGCTCGGAGGCAAAGGGGGAAGCGGCGGCTCCGAGGAAGAAGCGCGGCGGTGCCTTGATCTCCCGACCATCCAGGTAGATTCCCTCATCGCGCATCCGCCGCAGGATCCAAAGCATCTGCACCGCATCAACGTCGTTGATGTCCATCCGTCCACGGGGCGCCGGCGACATCTTCATGCTGTCGCCGGAAATGCATAGCATGTTGTGGATGCCCAGATCAGCCGCGCCCATGACCTCCGACTGCAGGCCGACGCGTGTGCGGTCGCGGGCGGCGATCTGCATCACGGGCTCAGCGCCCTCCCGCAGAGCCAGAACAGAGCATGCCCAGGATGCCGTCCGAGGCGCCGCGGAGGGGCTGTCGGTGAAGTTGATGGCCGCGACATACGGCTTGATCAGCTCAATGTTTCTCAGAAGCCTGTCCAGGTTGGTCGAGACAGGCGGTGCAACCTCGGCGGTAATGACGAATTCGCCCGCCTTGAGTCGACGCTCCAGTTCAGACGCGGGCTGATCATGAGCCGGAGCATGATATGCACTGTCGCCTCGCCACCAGTCCGGCTGACGCACGGGTCTGAAGATCGAGTCCCAGGTCCGGGCGCGCTTGTTGACATCACGGGACAACAGCCCCGCGGCAACTTTTCGGGTGCCAAGCTTCCCGACCTGCCTAGCCACGTCGCCCCAGGTCTCACCTCCGACTTTATCCCAATCCATCGGCGGGAGGACTTCAAGCAGCATCTCCTGCCGGTTCAGGCGGTAAGCGCGGTCGTAGATGCGATACCAGATGCAGGGCCGGGTCTCGTCCACGTAACAGTGGTCCTCGGTCGAGCCCCCACATGGCCCGTTGCGAACTCCTTTTGGGCACTCCATCGGGCAGATGAAAGCCGTTTCCTGAAGAAGGCAGTTACCGCACATGCGGCAGCCGAAGAGCGGCCCCTTAACCGCGATCTCTACTGCCTGCAGAACGCGCTGGCCGAGTGACTTCCTGGCGAAAGGTGAGTATGGTGGCTGCCAACGCCGACCTGGAGTAAACACTGGCATGCAGGGTCTCCCTACTTGTGCGGCTTCGAATGAGGCCTCCCACCCGACAGCGCCCACTGGCGGGCGTTCCAGCCCCGATATCTCCCAGCATATACAACTGGAGACTCTCGGCGGTCAATGTCCGAGGAGCCGGCCCGTGTAACATCTTCATTGTAGACAATAGCAGGGGGATAGCCAGTGTCTTTCGTCTCTATGGCATAGATGACATCAATCTACTCCTCAGGGTGGAACTCGGGAGGTTGGCGAAATTGGCACCGGGCGCCCTTCCGAGAGGCTTTTCCCCATGCCGTGCCGTCCGGTTGAACCAGCCTGTTCGGCGGCCTCTGCGCCCGCGCCGAATCCACCCCCGGCAGTGCGACCGCCTGCGAGCTGATTTCGATATTTCAGGAAAGTCGCGTCGCCCGGGCTTCTCGGTGGAACACCTTTAGCTCGCCGCGAACGTGGAGCAGCAGCACAATGAGGAGCATAACCAGGGTAGTCCCAATGTTCGCAAGCAGCTGATCGCGCAGCTCAGCGAAGTAGGACATGGACTGGGCGGCGTTGTTTATCGCGATGTGGGCAATCGAAACGACAAAGATGCTCTGAGTCCGAACATACACATATGCCAGGTAGATGAAGGTGCAAATGGAACCGATCGCCAGGACGACGAAATTCAAGAGCGGTACCGTCTGTGCCGCCTGCGTTTGCGGCACCACGAGCGCAAGGGGCAAGTGCCAGGCGAACCAGATCAGTCCGCCAATGATCAGGCCAACCCATGGCCGGATCCTGAACAGGAGCGGGAACATGAATCCGCGATGCCCAAACTCTTCCCCAAAACCCGTTATGAGCCCGGGGAGGATATTGAATACGGTCAATCCACCGATGAAATAGACCAGTAGCATCGTCTGAGCTGTGAAGCCCGGAGGCAGGGACGCGGTCATGTCCTGGCCCGCCGCGGCAAATTGCCCGGCAAGCCTGGCGAGGAAGACGTTTCCAGTGAAGTCCCAGTGGACCGCCCCCAAGACCGTGTACGTGCTGCTGAAAAGGACGACGATGCCAAGGGAGAACAGCCAGTACCTGACGTAGTCACCCAATCGACCGAAACGCAGCGCGGCATCGCTGAATCGCGGCGGATAGAAAAAGAGCCGCGTGATGAGGGCGGCCAGCGCGGGTGTGAGCATGTACACCTGGGCAAGGTAAGCGCCGTTCTTGCCAAGCTCCAGTGCTCCGACTATCACTGCAGTGCACAGAAAGGTCAGAATTGCGAAGTAGATGGCCAAGGAACGAGAATGCATGGGTGCCTCAAGGTCTTGACGTGTGGAAGTCCCTACACTCATGGAATGGGAGTCGCGCCCGGCGGCCGCCCGCTGGTATGCAGGGCGAATTGGCAGGACGGTCCGGCATATCGCGCAGGGCGCCGCCCGTGACACGAAGTTCCGTGCCACAGATTCTCCATTCTAGTCCTAATGCGAGCCCCCAAGCCAGGCGACACGCCTAGTGGCAATTGCTCCGTTGGTTCGGGGGAGCGGCCAATCCAGTGTGCCGTCCGGCTGCCTCTTTTGGCGTGAGAGGGTTCGCCCCAGCGCAAGGTCCATGACGCCCACCGTATCCCCTGCAACGCTGGCGACGTATACTGTAGAAGGCTGGCTGAGGCACCTTTGATCAGTTCTAGATCAAAGAGCGCCGGAGCAGTCGAGTGGGGCTTCACCAGAAGGGAGGGTCACATGCAAAGCAAGGAGCGGCTCCCAGGCGCAACGCGGCGCGGCAGAATGAATCGTCCGCCTGCGGTTGGGGTAGCGGCCGGGGTGCTGCTTATTCTGGCATTTGCCTACTTGGGCATCGGCGGGATCGCAGCCAGCCGGCTTACATTACCCCAAAGGGTCTTTGATCCGGAAAGGAATCCTGGGGCATACGATCTCGAGTTCGAGGAGCTGCGCATCCCGGCACGAACCGACAAGTTGGAGATCGCAGCGTGGCACATCCCATCGCTGGCGAATTCGCGAGTCATCGTCCTGGTCCACGGCAGGGATAACAGCCGCTCAAGTGGCTTTGTCGACCAGTTCGTGCCATTCGCCTCGGCCCTGCACGACGCGGGTTTCTCGGTTTTCATGATCGACCTTCGAGGCCACGGGCAAAGTGCGGACTCGCGTTACACATTCGGAATCAGAGAACGCCGGGATATTCTGGGCGCGGTGGATTGGCTGGAGACGCACGGCTACGGTCTGGGAAGTATCGGGGTCCTGGGATACTCATTAGGAGCAGCATCTGTCATAGGGGCCGCTTCCGAGGAAACCGACGTAGGCGCCATATGGATCGATAGCGCCTACGCGGACATGCGCTCCGTGATTGAGGGAAGTTGGACCCAAGAGAGCGGCCTGCCCCTGGTGTTTCTGTCCTCAACCGAATTGATGACGCGGTTGCTGTACGGGTATGATCTCGCAGCCTCACGGCCCGTGGACGAAATCGCCGGGATCGCCCCAAGGCCCATCTATATGGTGCACTGCAGGGAGGACAGACTGATCCCACTGTCCCATATGGACCGGTTGCTGTCGGTTTCGGCGAATACCCAGACATGGGTAATCCCGAACTGCGATCAGCACGCGCTGGATCACGACATCGTTCCCGAAAGATACAACAACCATGCCATCGGATATAGCCTTAATTCGGACGAGTATACCGGACGGGTGATTGCCTTCTTCGATGCGGTCCTGAGGTGATCGAGGGCTTCCGAATATGGGGACGGGACCGGCACCGCCGGAGATCGGTGGTGCCGGCCAACAAGGAGGCTCCACCGGCCAATTCCTATGGGCCATCGCGATTCCATCGCGACTTTCATTGGAATCCACGGAAAGGGTTGCCTGGCGGTCGCAAGGGCACTGACGAAGGGAAAATCGAGCATTGCCAGCATGCGCCGAACGGCACACTCGGTTGCGCACCATCAATCGCAACCGAAACCACGTATTCCTCGAACCTGGTCAGCCAGCTTGAGAGAGACGGCGGTCAAGGGTCACAGCGAACATGCCCAAAAGAGGATGAAGGTCGCAAGCAGGCTCCGGCGGTAAGCGCTTCAACTCCGGAAAACCAATTTCCCACGGAGCACCGGCGGACTCTGGAATTGAATATGCATTACCCGCTCCTGCTTATCGGAGAGGACCACGTATTGACGGGAGTCGAGCATGAAGCTAAACTGCGACTCTCGGTGAACGTGGCCCGCGAAGTGTGGGGCGCGCACCAGCCCCGGGGAGAGACTCCGGGGAACCATCTCAGAGTGTGGGAGAGCTGCCATGAGGCTGGTCACATTTGAGTCCGGCAGTGAATCGCATGCGGGTATTGCCATTGGTGAAAGTGTGGTGGACGCCACAGTGGCCGCGAGGGCGGCGAGCATCCGTGTGGGGCGCAATTCTGTTGGCAATCGAACGATACTTGGGTGGACAAGGGCGGACCAGGAGCACCTTGGGGCCGTGGCCGCTGAACTCGCTGAAGGTGTCACTAAGAAACGAGAGGGCATCTATGCGGCGGCGGACGTAAATCTTGGCCCGCCGATCCCGGACCCGGACAAGATCATCTGTCTGGGCCTCAACTATCGCACTCACGCCGAAGAGGCTGGCCTTGAACTGCCAAAAGTACCGTTGCTATTTGCCAAGTTCCGCAATACTCTCACCGGCCCCACCGGTCCGATCATGCTTCCAGCTCTGAGCGCCCAGATAGACTATGAGGGCGAACTTGCCCTCGTAGTTGGCCGACGATGTAAGACCGTCACCGTTGAATCTGCCCTAGAGTTCGTAGCGGGCTACATGGTCATGAACGACGTAAGTGCGCGGGATATCCAGATGCGCACCAGCCAGTGGCTTTCCGGAAAGACCATGGACACCTTTGCGCCTTGCGGCCCCGCACTTGTGGTCAATGAGATCCGTGATCCGCAGGACCTAAGAATTGCTACCCGCGTCAACGGGAATACCCTGCAGCAAAGCAACACGAAGGACATGATCTTCTCAGTCGCCGAGATCGTGGCGTACGTCAGCCAGCTCATGACCCTTGAGCCCGGCGACATCATATCTACAGGCACCCCTGATGGCGTGGGCTATAAGCGGAATCCACCGGTGTTCCTGCGAGATGGTGACATGGTCGAAGTCGAAATCGAAAGGATCGGACTGCTGCGAAATCCCGTCTTCGGGCCACGCGGTGCAAAATCCAGGTCCAAAGAGCGAGCGCGCAAGACATAAGCCATCAAACGAAGTGAGGCTGCCACGTGCCGGGAATGGTGGATTGTCCAGTGGCGATTTCTGTTCCCGTCCGAAGCACGTAGCTGCATCACTACCAAGAATCGCGCCGGCCCGCACCGCGGGCCGCTCGAGATGCCTTAAGCCCAGGCGATTTGTGCCATTCCCGGAAGCAGCGAATTGTGGCCAAGAAGCTATCGGGACCGTGCCGCCGATCAACCACCACCATAACCTCGGCGGCGCGCCACATAGCTCCCGACGAACGGGCGCGACGCCCCGGCACAGAAAGCGAAAGCGGCCTGCCGAGATATCGGCAGGCCGCTTTGTGGTTAGTGGTTGGTGGCTAGTGGACTCGCGTGAGGCGAGGCCGGAACTTGTAGCCGTAGACGATCACGCCTCGCTCATCACCGTCGTCGCGCATTCGACGGGTCACCATTTCGACGGCCATGCCAATCTGCACTGGTTTCTCATCCAAGTCGGTCAATTGGGCGGTGACCATGGGTCCTTCATCGAGCTTCACCAGGGCGACCGTATAGGGCGCATTCGCATCGTACCCGCTCGGCGCCTCATAGATGGTTGTGTACGAGAACACCTCGCCCTTGCCGCTGAAGGCAAACGGCTGACGCGCCTCGTTGCCACAATTGGGGCAGATGTCCCGCGGGGGAAAGATCTTGTGGTCGCAGTGGTGGCAGACTTCGCCCACGAGCGAGTACCTCTGCCGTTTTAGTCGCCAGTGCCGGGCAATTTCCATGTATGCATCCTCTCTGCGAAGCTAATTCTATGCTGACCCGCTATCAGGAACTCTCAGCCCCGTTTCCAATACTCGGCTTCGTGTAGCCTGAGTTTCTCATGAGCCGCCGTGCTGAACACTTTTCCGTCGCGGAGATCAGCGTCGATTTAACGGCATCGACCGCTGGGACGCGCGTTGGGCGCCGTGTATAATGCCGCCGACGGCTGCCATGACTCAGACCGCGTCGATTGGGTGGGCAAGGCTTCTCAAGCTCGGGCACCTGAGAAATGAATGGCTCTCGGCAAGGCAGTTGCGTTCTGAGAATCCACTTTCCGAGGGGGAATCAGGATTCTGCTACAAGGACATGTGAGATGGCAGTGGAGGCTGGGCCGCCGACCGATTGAATAAGGCCGCAGGCCGCGTCGGGAATCTGATTCTTCCCGGCGCGCCTCTGCAGCTGCATGGTGGCCTCCACGGCCTGGTACACGCCTGTGGCGCCACCGGGGAAGCCTCTGGCCTTAAGGCCGCCCATGGTCGCCGTGGGGATGCGTCCGCTCAGGGCAATGCCGCCGTCCGCGGCCAGCTTCCAGCCAAGCCCTCTGGTGGAAAACCCTACCGACTCAAGAGCGAGTGCAGCATAGATGCTGTAGGCATCATGCAACTCAAGGAAGTTGACATCATCCAGCGACTTGTCGGCTTGCCTGAGCGCCTTCTCCGCAGATACGCGGCAGGCTTTAAACTGAAGGATATCGGGACGATCATGCAGCGACAAGGCATCGACCGTTGAGGCTGATCCCGCAATACGCACGACCGTCCTTGACGCTGCTGATGACAACACTCGCTCGCTGGTAAGCACGACGGCTGCTGCACCATCTGCATTCGGTGCGATATCAAACTGGCGGAGGGGCTCGTTGACGATGGGAGCACTGCTGTACGCTTCCACCTTGATGGCCCTGCGAAACATCGCGTTCGGGTTGCCTTCGCCGTTGGCGTGTGCGGTGAGCGCAAAGGGAGCCAGTCCGTCGGGCGGTACGTCGTACTCGTACAAGTACCTCTGCATCAGCATCGCAGCTTGAGCCGTCTGGGTAAGTCCCTGCACAGCCTCGAAGTCGCTGTCGGAGCCCGTTGCCACCGCCGCCTCCACATTTGCGCCGACGCGGTCGGTAAACTTTTCCACGCCCACGACCAGAGCCACGTCGACCAGCCCGCTGGCCACCGCCAGATAACCCTGGCGGAGGGCTGCCCCGCCTGAGGCACCGGCTGCTTCCAGCGTGACAGCCTCAATGCCCGCAAGGTTGGCGTAGTCCGCAAGCAGTACTCCCAAGTGTGCCTGGTTTGAAAGATTCGGCGCCAGCATGTTTCCGACGAAGAGTGCCTGCGGGAGCAGACCACCCGAATCGTGCAAGGCCGCCCGAATTGCATCCAGCGCCAGTTCGCGCAGCGAAATCTCCCAATGCTCACCGACCGGGGTCTGCCCGATGCCGGCGACGACTACGGCTGTCATATGATGATTCCCTGCGACTTCAAGGTTGATGAGAAGGCAAGTTGTGCGTGCAATTACCGCATCGCAAGCTTGCCGCGATACCGTACGTACGTGGCGTAGTCGATTTCGGTCCGTCGGGTTATGTAGTCGGTCGTTCGCGGGGCCAGATCGCGACGCGCCGGGAGCTCGTCGGTGACCACTATGTCAAAGGCATCCGATCCCGCACCGGAGCCAAAGGATACCATCAAGATACGGTCGCCCGGTGCCGCTATGTCCAGTGTGGCGGTCAGGCCGATGAGCGCGGCGCCGGCGTATGTATTGCCGATCACCGGAACCAGGAGCCCTGGTTCAATCTGTTCCTTGGAAAAGCCCAACTGAGCCGCGACTCTCTGTGGGAACTTGGTGTTGGGCTGGTGGAAGATCGCCCAACGATAATCCTGCGCAGCTGTCCCCGAGGCCTGCATAAGGCGATGAGCCGCTTCAGAGATGTGCTTGAAGTACGCCGGTTCACCCGTAAAGCGCATCCCGTGCTCCGGGTATTTGGCCTCTGGCCGCCGCCAGAAATCCGGCGTGTCGGTAACGTATGAATACGACGCATTGATCACCGCCACCGACTCCTCGGCCGGGCCGAGAACGTAGGCAGCGCCCCCTGCCCCGGCCGTATACTCGAGGGCGTCACCCGGCTTCCCTTGCGCCGTGTCCATTCCCAATGCCATGGCGTAGTGGGCCATGCCGGAGCCAACCAAACCCATGGCCGCGACGAGGGCCTCAGTGCCTGCCTTGCAGGCAAATTCCCAATCGGCTGCCTGCGTGTGTGGAACGGCACCAATGGCCTCGGCCACGATTGTTGATGTGGGCTTGACAGCATAGGGATGGGATTCAGACCCGACCCACACTGCACGAAGCTCCTGGGGATCGATTCGCGCTCGCGCCATGGCATTGCGCGCAGCCTCGATCGACATCGTCGCAACGTCCTCGTCGAGGCCGGGTACCGCCTTTTCCTTGATCGGGAGCCCACCTTTGCCGCCCATCCAGATCCGGGCAACTTCCCGGGCGGGAAGTCGGTATCGGGGTACGTAAGCGCCATAGCCGATGATCCCTACTTCCTTTGAAGGTCTAAGGAGTGATCCCTCAGATTCCGTTTGTGACGTAAGCATAGTGTACCTACCGTTGCTGGTTCGAATCAGGCATTCGGCTGCGTGTCCGTCAGCTCTCGCAGAATCTGTTGAGCACGGTCGATTCTGACTACTTGTTCGGCCACCAATCTCTCCGCCACGGCATCGATTGCCGCGCCGGCGGCGCCGGCCGCAATGGCCACTTGGCGCGCGTGGAGTGACATGTGCCCTCGCTGGATACCTTCTGTCGCGAGGGCTCGGAGGGCGGCCATGTTTTGGGCAAGCCCAACGCTGACAATGATCTCAGCCAGATCGGCAGCGGTATGGACTCCCATGAGTCTTAGGGCTGCCTGCGCCGATGGATGCACTCTTGTGGCGCCGCCAACGATGCCTACGGCCATGGGCATCTCGAGCTCGCCGATAAGATTCCCTGTGGCATCCGCACTCCAGGTTGACAAGGAGGTGTAACGGCCGCTGCGCGCTGCGTAAGCGTGCGCGCCTGCCTCTATAGCGCGCCAGTCGTTGCCGGTGCAAATTACCACAGCATCGACCCCGTTCATTATGCCTTTGTTGTGGGTGGCGGCGCGGTAAGGATCCGCGGCCGCGAAGGCCCATGCTTCGACGATCCCATCTCGCACCTGCTCGCCCGAATAACCACCGAACGCCAGCTCTGTGACCGGAATGAGGCACCTGGCTTGAGCCAGACGCCGATCCGCAAGATTCGAGAGGATACGTAAGTGAACGCGACCGCCGGTCAGGGATTCGATTCGTGGGGCAAGCCTTTCGCAGGCAGTATTCACGGCGTTGGCGCCCATGGCATCGCGAACATCATAGATGAGATGAACCACAACAAAGGCACCGATAGCTGTATCCTGAAGTATGCGGACCTGTAAGTCGCGTGCACCCCCGCCCACTTTCCTAAGCACCGGATCGATCTCATCGGCTTCGGCAAGCAGCGCGGCCTGGTGCTCAACAATGGCAGCGCGTGCCTGCTCAACGTTGCGCAGACCCAAGACTTGTATTTGCCCGATCATTTCGGGAGCCGAACTGGATGCCTGAAAACCCCCTCCCGCTCGCGCGAGTTTGGCCATGAATGACGCTCCGGCAACGACCGACGGCTCTTCGATCGCCATCGGAACGAGGACATCCTGACCATTTATCTGGAAGTTGAGTGCGATTCCAAGCGGAAGGGCAAATGTCCCGATCACGTTCTCAATCATGTGATCGGCGGCATCGAGTGATAAAGCACCCGGAGAGCCCAAGTCGTCGATGTCCGAGGAGGACGGGATACTCTGCGCGAGCTCCCGACGCCTCTCCTGGAGGCTCAGTCTGTAGAATCCGGTCAATCTTGAGGTCCTGTTGGCCATTTGTGGATCAGCTTCGGATTGTATCGCGAGCGTCCGCCAAAATCTATCAACCTTTGTACGATATAATCAATAAGAGGTGTCTTTGCGATCATGCTCCTGACCCGAGAGCAGCTTCAGGAAAGGCTTATTGCCCTGCATCAGGCCAGTCTTGAACTGGTGCAGGAAGTATCGGTAGAGCATCTCTTGGAGCGAATAGCCACAACCGCCTGCGAACAGGTGGGGGCGCGCTACGCCGCACTTGGCGTATTGGATGGGGCAGGGGGACTGGCCCAGTTCATCACCGTAGGTCTGACAGACGACGCCATTAAGCGCATTGGACACACTCCAATCGGCAGGGGGCTAATTGGGGAACTCATGGATTCAAGGACCCCGATACGGGTTCCCGTAATCCTGGAGCACCCGCATTCGGTCGGGTTCCCAAAACATCATCCCGTCATGGTTTCGTTCCTCGGCGTCCCCATTCGGACGGGCGATCGCCAATTAGGCCAAATCTATCTTACCGACAAGATCGGCGAAGCAGAGTTCACGGCGGATGATGAGCGCATCATTCAGATGTTGGCGGGTTATGCGGCCGCGGCAATCCAGAATGCAAGGCTGCTGGAGCAAATGCAAGCTCGCGACGCCGCCCTTACCCGGCGGAACGAAGACCTTGCCCTGCTGAACGACATTGCGGGTGTGCTGACCGCCTCCCTCGAGTCTGAAGAGGTGCTGAACAAAACACTGGCCATTGTCATGAACTACATGAAGGTGGAGGCCGGCGCGATCTTTCTACTTGAGGCCGACAACCAGGTCCTGCGGATGGTGTTACATCGGGGTCAGGCCGCGGAGGCGTTCTGGACCCGAAATACGTTCCGCATCACGGATGGCTTGCTAGGTGAGGTGGCTCGCACGGGACGCACGCGCGTCAACGCGAACCCTATGCCTGAAGGGCCTTCTTTGCTGGCTGCAGTGTCAAAGGCGGGCTTCCGCCAGGTGGCCCACCTGCCCCTTAAGTCTGGCGACCGCGTCCTGGGTGTCATGAGTGTGGCCTCTCGCAGCGTTGAACCACTAGATGCTCGTGGCTTGCAGCTCCTGGAGGCGGTGGGCAATTGGGCTGGCCTGGCGCTAGAGAACGCCCATCTGCATCAAAATGCACGCAGGCTGGCAGTCCTTGAGGAACGTGAGCGCATTGGGATGGATCTCCACGACGGCATTATTCAATCTGTCTATGGGGTGGGATTGGCGCTGGAGCACGTTGGTCTCATCATCGAGGAGGATCCTGCTGCCGCAAGGGCGCAGCTCAAGGATGCGATCGGTGGTCTGAACCATGCGATCCGGGATATTCGGGCATATATCCTGGACCTTCGGCCGCGGCAGCTGGGAAACGAGGGGTTGCTTGGAGGATTGCGCCGCCTTGCGACCGAATATCGAGCAAACACATTCTCTGATATCGAGCTGACTGGTCCCGAGAGCGGCCTGGAAGACATGCCGCAGGTGACGGCTCTGGCCCTCTTCCACATTTGCCAGGAGGCACTTGGGAACGCCGCCAAGCACGCTGTCGCAAAGCGAGTCGCGGTGCACGTGTGGCTGACCGACGAGAGAGTCTTGCTGGAAGTTCAGGATGATGGCAAGGGCTTTGCGGTGGAGAAAATGAGCTCGACCATCGGTCACGGCCTTTCCAACATGCAAACGCGCGCGCGTTCTGTGGGCGGAGATGTAGAAATCACCTCGAATCCGGGCGAAGGTACAACCGTTTTGGCTTGGGTGCCGCGTGTTTCCAAGGCATGAATCAGCGCAAGTCGGCATCCTTTAACGTTCTACCGCGTTTTTGTGTGCGCATCACAAGCAAAATGAAGTGGCGTTCGCATTTTCATTCTTTAAGTCGGTGTTCGTCGTGTAGTTGACGCGGTTGCTCACGCACCCATATGTGGGGGACAAGCCGCCGTGAACGCCTTAGCTGGCTGATACATACGTTCTACTTTGAAACCCGGTCACACTTCTCTCCAACAGTTTCCTTTAACATTCTTCAACCTTAATAAAGGCGATGTTTTAAACCATGCGTAGGTGAAAAGTGTTGGTGTCGGCGTGATGTTTCTGCTAGAATGAACTCGATGTTGAGAGAGTGGGATGTGAATCGCCGCCACATCCGTCATGTTCGAGCCTCATCAGTCTGCTCTGCAACTCCGAAATAGGGGTCCACGACCGGTGCGTACACGGCTCGTCCGTACGCGGCCCCGGCGCTTGGGCAGGTGCAGGCGACCCTGGGGCCATACCTAGACTGTATACGACTCGCCGGGCTGGGCAACACACCGAATATTTTTGAACTGAGGACACACGATGAACATCGATCAGGCTTGGGGATCTGTGCTTTCGCAGTTGCAGACTGATTTGCCGAAAGCATCGTTCGAAACATGGCTCGGCGAAGCCAGACCCCTGTCCTTTGAGAATGGAGCGTTGACTGTCGGCGTTCCGAACGCGTATGCGCGCGACTGGCTTGAGAGCCGGCTGGCGAGCACTATCAGCCGCCTTCTCGTGGGAATCTTGAACTCGAACGTGGTGGTTAACTTCGTGGTTGCTCAATCGGAGGAGATGGAGTCGGGGGAGACGGATCAGCCCGATGCAGAGACCGTCTGGAGCACGCGGATGCGCGTGCACCACTCGCTGAACCCGCGCTACACTTTTGAAAGCTTCGTAGTCGGATCGGGGAACCGCCTGGCGCACGCCGCCTGTCAGGCGGTGGCCGAGAAACCCGCGAAAGCCTACAATCCGCTCTTTCTCTATGGAGGCGTCGGCCTGGGAAAGACGCACCTGCTCCATGCCATAGGCAATGCGTGCTTTGGACGAGGTCTGAACGTACTGTACGTGTCTTCGGAAGAGTTCACGAACGAGATCATTAACGCGATCCGAACACACACCACGCAAGCCTTCCGGGATAAGTACCGATCGGCGGATGTGCTGTTGGTCGATGATATCCAGTTCATTGCAGGGAAAGAAAGTACGCAAGAGGAATTCTTTCATACGTTTAATACGCTCCACGGGCAAGACAAGCAGATCATCGTGTCCTCGGATCGACCGCCAAAATCCCTTGTGACACTTGAAGAGCGCATGCGCTCGCGCTTCGAATGGGGCCTCGCGGCGGATATCCAGCCGCCGGACCTGGAAACACGGCTGGCCATCTTGCGAGCGAAGGCGGAAAGGACAGGTAGACATATCCCGGACGAGATCCTGGACTCAGTCGCGAGACGGGTGCAATCGAATATCCGTGAACTGGAAGGCGCACTGAACCGCATCATTGCGTTTGCGGATCTCAGCGGGCATTCGTTGACCCCGGAACTCGTCGAATCCGCGCTGGCGGATCTACTCCCGCAGCGTCAGAGCGTGCTCCCGGAACGTATCGTTGAATTGGTGGCCCGGGAATGGAAAACCACGACGGAGGCCCTGCTTGGCCGGGATCGTTCCCAAAAGATTGCAGAACCCCGTCAGGTGGCTATGTACCTGATGCGCAAGGAAACGGATGCATCTCTGCCGCAAATTGGCGAGGTACTCGGTGGTCGCGATCACACCACCGTGATGTATGCCATTGATAAGATTGCGAACCAGATGGAGACGAAGGCAGACTTGCGCAAGCGGGTGATTAACGTGAAGCAGCAGCTTTACGGGCAAGGCGCAGCCGTCTGAGTCATTCGTCGTCGGCCTCACGGTCAAATGCCCGATCCATTGTCTGAAGCATGATATAATCTCGCCGCTCCGCGGGCAAGAAGCCCGCGCGGCCCACATCTTGCCTGGGATGGGCATCAAGCATCCCTGAGCGGGTGAGCGTCCTTGCCGGACCCGAACCCCGCTAAACCCATATCGTGCGGCCGACTCCATGTAAGACGACGCCGGCACGACAGAAGTCAAGGAGAAAAATGGCCGCAATATCCATGAAGGCCCTGCTTGAGAGCGGCGTCCACTTCGGTCACCGCACGAACAAGTGGGATCCTCGAATGAAGCCGTACATCTTCACAGAGCGTAACGGCATTCATATCATCGACTTGCAGCAGACCGTGAAGCTGCTGAACAACGCTCTTGCCATAGTACGTGATGCCGTGGCCGCGGGTGGAACCGTACTATTCGTGGGCACGAAGCGGCAGGCGCAGGAGACCATCCGGGACGAGGCTACGCGTGCCGGCATGCCCTATGTGACCGAGCGGTGGCTCGGCGGCATGTTGACCAACTGGTCAACCATGTATGCTCGCATCCAGGAGCTGGACCGCCTGGAGGGGCTGCGGGACACCGGTGAGATCAGCCGCCTAACCAAGAAGGAAGGTCTGCTGATCCAACGCGAGATCGATCGGCTCCTGATTCGGCTCTCCGGTGTGCGTAAGATGCGCCGGCTGCCTGAACTTCTTTTCGTCGTGGATGTCAGCCGTGAAGAAGCCGCCGTCCACGAGGCGAACCTGTTGGGTGTCCCGGTCGTCGCCCTGGTGGACACCAACTGCAATCCTCAGGGAATAGACTACGTCATCCCATCGAACGATGATGCCATCAGGGCTATCAAGCTGCTGGTCGCTAAAGTGGCCGACGCAGCCTTGGAAGGCAAGGCAATGCGCAAAGAGCAGGAACCCGAGGAGGTGCTTGAGACGGCCCATGAGGGCGCAAGTGCAATGTCTCACCTCAGGAACACCGAGCGGGTAGTGGAGTCTGACGAGGAGGTCGAGGAGGGCGCCCTTCTGGGCGAGTCGACACTTGCCAAGCTCAGCGCCACGCGGAAACCCGAGGAGGTCGCTCCAATCGGCAGCACAGAAACCGAGTCGATTGAGGGACCGAAGACTGATGTTGTGGAGCTCGACCAAGCGGCTGCGACGGCTGCCGAGGTCGCCACGCCGAAACCAGAAGCTGGGCCAGAGGGCGCCTGACCGTACAAGGAATGACCATGGAAATCACAGCGGATATGATCAAGGCGCTGCGCGCCGAAACCAATGCCGGTGTCTTGGATTGCCGCAAGGCGCTGCAGGAATCCAACGGGGATCACCAGAAGGCGGTTGCGTGGCTGCAGGAGAAGGGTATGGCCATGGCTGCCAACCGCTCAGACAGGGCGGCGTCGAATGGCATGATCGAGATCTACTCACACGGTGGCGGGCGCGTCGGGGTGATGGTAGAGGTGAACTGCGAAACCGACTTCGTGGCCCGATCAGAGCAATTCCGCACGCTGGCACATGAGATCGCGCTGCAGGTTGCGGCGAACTCCCCAAGATATGTACGCGTAGATGACATCCCGGCCGCAGAGCTAGACCAAGAGGCCGAGAGGGCAAAAGCGCGCGGCAAAGACGAGGGGAAGGATGCCGCGATTGTGGACAAAATGGTACAAGGCGCCCTGGACAAATACAAGGATGATGTGGCACTCCTGCGTCAGACATATATTCGGGATGAGAGCATGACGGTGGAGAAGTTGATCATGCAGAACGTTGCCGCAATCGGCGAGAATGTCGTCGTGCGACGTTTTCAGCGATGGGAACTGGGTGAGAACCGCGACGCCACGTAACCATGAAGAGCCAACCTGAAGGTTGGCTCTTTTCTTGATGCAAGGCTCTAAGTCGCCATGGCCAACAAACGACGACCCGGGCTGTAGAGCAGAACTTCAGGAGGGCAGATGGCGAACCTAAGGTACAAGAGAATTCTGTTGAAGCTGAGCGGCGAGGCACTGGGTGGAGAATCCGGCTTTGGCATCGATGTGAACCAGGCCGAGTCGATAGCAAACAGAGTCAAGGCCGTCCACGATACGGGCGTGCAGGTTGCCGTCGTGCTCGGCGCCGGCAACTTGTGGCGCGGCAAGCAGGGATTGGAACGCGGCATGGATCGCTCCACGGCTGACTACATGGGTATGATGGGAACGATCATGAATTCCATGGTGCTGATGGATGCGCTGGAGCGAATTGGCGTGTTGACGCGGGTAATGTCGGCCATCGAAATGCGCGCCGTGGCTGAGCCCTATATCCGTCGGCGCGCCATTCGACATCTGGAAAAGGGGCGAGTCGTGATCCTTGGAGCAGGGACAGGTAATCCCTTCTTTTCGACGGACACGGCGGCCGCATTGAGGGGATCGGAAATCGATGCCGACGTTGTTATCAAGGCAACCAAGGTGGATGGTATTTACGACGCCGATCCGCGTAAGTTCCCGAACGCGAAGAAGTTTTCGCGGTTGAGCTATATAGACTATCTCAATCGCCGATTGGAAGTGATGGACAGCACGGCTGTATCGCTGTGCATGGACAACAAACTGCCGATTCTGGTGCTTAGCCTGTGGGATCCGGAGGCCATCCTGCGCGCGCTGAGAGGTGAGGAAATTGGCACGTTGGTTACAGGCTGAGTCAGCTTGGCGAACGCTGGTTGTCGATCAGCCACGCTCCTGACCTCCTCGGCAAGATCGGGGCAAGGTGCGCATCCTGCCGGGCCTGCCGTAGCACTTTTCTCTGTTTTCGAGTATCCTTGCCTTGAATCATCTGCCTGGAGGCCGTATTGATCAAAGACCTTCTCAAAGATGCAGAACATCGCATGCACGGGGCCCTCAAGACCCTCATCGATGACCTGGCCGCGATCCGAACCGGCCGGGCGAACCCAGCGATTGTTGAGAAGCTAAGCGTCAATTACTACGATGCACCTACGCCGCTCCTACAATTGGCGACGATTACGGTGCCAGAACCGCGCTCGTTGACGATCAAGCCCTTTGACGCTGGAACGCTCAAGGATATCGAGAAAGCGATCCTGGCATCGGATCTGGGACTAACTCCGAATTCTGATGGCAAGGTCATTCATCTCAACCTTCCACCCCTCACAGAAGAGCGACGTCGTGACTTGGTCAAGATGGTCCACGGCCGGCTCGAAGAGGCGAGGGTGGCCATCCGCAATATCCGGCGCGACTCGCACAACGACATGCGCGATTTTGAGAAGGAGAAGCTGATCTCCGAAAATGATCTCAAGATGGGCGAGGAAAGCCTCCAGAAGTTAACCGACAAGTTCATTGAGGAAGTCGGGGAGTTGGGACGGAAGAAGGAATCCGAAATAATGGAAGTGTAGGCCCACCTGGCGGACGGGATGACCATTGCCAACACCCGGTCATGCGCCCGCAATCCGAGTTCATACGGTCCTCATGCCTGAAACTGCGAATCCGGTACCGCTCGAGCGAGTTCCCCGCCATGTGGCCATCATTATGGATGGCAATGGCCGCTGGGCCATCTCGCGCGGCTTGCCTCGTCTCGCCGGCCATAAGGCCGGCACCGAGAACCTGCGGCGGGTCATCCGTGCCTCGGTAGAGTTCGGCATCAAGTACCTCACCATCTACGCGTTTTCGACCGAGAATTGGGGCCGGCCACCTGAAGAGGTGCAGGGTCTGCTGCATATCCTTGAGGATGTAATCGATCGCGAGCTGGGGGAGTTGCATAAAGAGGGTGTGCAACTTCGCCACATCGGCCGCCTTGAGCGTCTTTCCGCGGCGCTCCAGGACAAGGTGCTTTCGGCGGTTGAAATGACGCGCAACAACGACCGCCTTGTGCTCAATGTTGCGTTCAATTATGGCGGCCGCGATGAGATCGTCCAGGCCATCCAGCGCATGATGAAGGATGGCGTTCAACCGGATCACGTGACGGATGAATTGGTCAGCCAGTACCTCTACACGGCGGGCGTTCCGGATCCGGATCTGATCATCCGTACGTCTGGTGAGTTGCGCGTCAGCAATTTCCTTATCTGGCAGGGGGCATATGCGGAACTCTACAGCACGCCCACCTACTGGCCAGACTTTGACAAGGCAGAGTATCGGCGTGCGCTGGAAACTTTCGCGCAACGCGATCGGCGTTACGGAGGCGTCTCTGAGGCAGTAGCCAGCAAGAGCAATGCTTAGACGCACGCTGACCGCCGTGCTTTTGCTCGCCATTGCCTTGCCCGCGGCCTATTTTGGGGGAACTGCCTTATTCGTTCTCCTGCTAGTGTTCATAAACCTCGCCACATTCGAATATGCTCAGATGTTCAACCTAAGGGGGTATCAGCCGTCGGCGACGATCACACTAGCCTCGGTCACGCTCTTACTGGCCGCCAGGGCGTTTCGGCCTGACCTGGCTCCGCTGGCGTTGAGTCTGACAATCCTGGCTTGCATGACCTTCCATTTGGTCAAGTACGAATCGGGCCGCGATCTGGCTGCGGTCGACCTGGTCATCTCGCTAGGTGCTGTTGGATACCTGGGGTGGATCGGTGCGTATTTGTTTGACTTGCGGCAATTGGACAACGGCGGCTGGTGGTTGTTATTGGTCTTTGCCATCGTTTGGTTCTCGGATTCGGCGGCCTATTTCGTCGGCAGCCGATTCGGCCGCCATAAGATTGCGCCGCGATTGAGCCCCAAAAAATCTTGGGAAGGCTATATTGCGGGCGTGGTCGGCGGCACGGCTTTTGGAGCAATACTGGCGGTTCTCTTGAACAGGTGGGGGCCATTCGACCTCACCCTCTCCCAGGGCATCGCACTGGGTGCCGCACTTAGCACGCTGACCACTCTGGGCGACCTCGGAGAAAGTCTCTTTAAGCGCTTCGCAGGTGTGAAAGACTCAGGTAATCTGTTACCCGGTCATGGCGGAGCATTCGATCGTATCGATTCACTGATTTGGGCGGGTGTGCTCGGGTATTACTGGATCCGATACTTCATCATCTGAAGGGAGGGCGCATGAGGCAAGCTGCGCCTACTCGCAATCTTGCACTTGATCTGGCACGGGTTACGGAGGCGGCTGCCCTGGCGGCGGGCCGCTACATGGGCCGCGGCGACAAAGACGCAGCCGATGGCGCCGCAGTCCACGCGATGCGCCTGGTGCTGCAGACGATAGACATCCAGGGGCTGATCATCATCGGTGAAGGTGAGAAGGACAACGCCCCGATGCTTTTCAACGGGGAGAGTGTGGGGAGCGGCTCTGGCCCCGCTGTGGACGTGGCCGTGGATCCCATCGACGGAACGCGGCCGCTGGCATTTGGCCGCACCAACTCGCTGGCAACAGTGGCCATTGCTCCGCGCGGATCGATGTTTGATCCGGGCCCCTTCGTCTACATGAACAAACTGGCTGTCGGTCCGGCTGCCAAGGGCAAGATCGACATCGAGAGATCGATCACCGAGAACTTGAAGGCGATTGCCAAGGCCAAGGGCACGGAAGTGGACGACTTGACGACCATCATCCTTGATCGGCCGCGGCACGAGGAAATGATTGCCGAGATCCGCAAGGCTGGTGCGCGCATCCGCATCATTCCCGATGGTGACGTGGGCGCGGCCCTGATGACCGCCTGGCCCGACTCAGGAGTGGATGTCTTATTTGGAATTGGCGGCACGCCAGAAGGTGTGTTGGCGGCCTGTGCTCTCAGGGCCATGGGAGGCGAGATCCAAGGGAAGCTTTATGCACGAGATGAGGATGAGCTTCGCCGAGGACGTGAGGCGGGCTTCGATTTTGAGAAGGTGCTGACGATGGATGACCTGGTGTCATCCGAGGATGTATTCTTCGCGGCCACCGGGATTACTGATGGGGAGCTGCTCACAGGAGTACGCTACTTCCATAACGGAGCCAGCACGGATTCCATTGTGGTCCGCGGCTTGACAGGGACAGTTCGTCAGATCTCTGCCACGCATAGACTTGACAAGCTTGAGGAACTAAGCACCTTCAAGTACTAAGGCTTTAAGCGAGTCGAGGTTACCGCGCACCGACTGCGGGGTAGTTTCTTGACACTCCTCCGCTATGTACGTATAATCCCGCTCGCCTTCCTCGCTAGCTCAATTGGCAGAGCGGGCGGCTGTTAACCGCTAGGTTCGAGGTTCAAGTCCTCGGCGAGGAGCTTTGCAGGCTGATCAAATCCGCCTCGATCGATGTGAGGCGGATTTTGCGTAAGGTGATGAGAGGGTCCTCGGTACGACGGCGTCGGCTGGCATTGACGGTTCTTCGGATACGGGTTTCCCCCAGTGCAACCTTGGACCGGAATCTGTGTTAATCTGACCGCAGAGACAAAACACGGAGAGAGGAGAATGTGACGTGAAGAAGTACGCTTTATTGATACTCGTGGTGGTGGGAAGCTTGCTGCTTGTGGCCTGCGGTGGGGGTGGTGCTGCTGCAGGAGGAACGGGAGCGGGCGCCTCCAGGACGGACTTTCCGATGCCAGGCTCGGTGAGCAATCTCACCGATACCGGCGGCGGCTCCATAAACTTCCAGACTCAAATGACCGTCGAGGAGACAGTCTCGTTTTACAGAGATGCCTTCACCAAGGCTGGCTTAACTGAGCGCACCATCAACACTGCCATTACGGACACGACATTCAGTCTGGTGTTTGATGGTGATGCAAGCGGCAAGGCCGTCGTTGTCCAGGGGGTAGACCTCGGCAACGGTACCGCGAACGTCAACATACGCTATGAGGATGTGTAAGAAGAAGCCGCGAACAGGCGTCCACTGGGGAAACCCCAGGTCCGGCGGGCCGCGTGGCATGTAATACACTGGTCGAGCGGCCGCAGCCTTCGCGTTGGGAGAAACCGCCAACAGAGGAGCAAAATGGCCGACTTTAGCAAAGTCGCCCGTAAGATCACTATTGTCCTTTTCGCCGAACAGGGTCTGGCCTCGGCAGCTTTCATTGCTGCCTCGACCCTCAATGGGATCGTCGCGGCAGATCTCGCCGGGAGCTCAGGCTGGGCAGGCGTGCCAGCGGCGACGTACCTCCTGGCGGGAGCATTGGCGGCATTTGGCTGGGGGATATTGAACGATACGATGGGGCGCCGACGGGCCCTGGTGTTAGGTTTGGCGATCGGGGCAGTGGGTTCGGCGGTAGCATTCTTCGCCATTTCCGCGCGCTCATTCGGCATCTTTCTCGGCGGCATGCTCCTCATGGGCATCGCTAACTCGGCGGTGCAGCTAGCGCGCTTCATTGCAGCGGAGGTCAATCTTCCGGCGGCGCGGGGCAGGGCAATTTCCCTGGTTGTTCTGGGTGGCACCGTCGGTTCAGTGGTTGGTCCATTGGTTGCGGGACCCGCTGGCGCCTACTTCAAAGCATTTGCCGGGAGCGAGCTGGCTGGCGCCTACGCCATCAGTTCCCTGCTTTTCGTGCTGGGTGCCTTGGCAATCTTTCTCGGACTCACGCCAGATCCGCGCAAGATCGGGCAGGCGCTGACTGCAAGCATTGCGGCAGACGCTCTGCTATCAGGCCAAGTGCCAGTCGAACGCGCCAAAGAAGCGCGAACTGCTCGCGAAATTTTCGCTCAGCCCGAGTCGGTTGTTGCCCTGACGTCGATGCTGGTCGGTCAGCTGGTGATGGTGATGGTAATGGTGATTACGTCACTTCACATGAAGGACCATCAGCATGCGCTCCACGACATCTCAATCGTGATCGCATCGCACACCTTCGGCATGTACGTGTTTTCAGTCTTTTCAGGACAGTTGGCAGATCGCTGGGGACGAAAACCCGTGATCATCGTGGGCGCAGCCACGCTTGTGCTGGCGTGCGTGGCAGCAACACTCTCACCCGATGTGGTTCCCCTGGGAGTGGCCCTATTTTTCCTTGGACTCGGCTGGAATTTCTGTTACGTTGGTGGCTCAACGCTCCTAGCCGATCAACTCACCCCTCGGGAGCGGGCGAGAACCCAGGGGCTTAACGATCTCATGGTTGGCTTAGCATCAGCGACGGGCAGTCTGTCCAGTGGACTGATCTTCTCCGCCTTGGGATATTCGGTCATGGCATACGTGAGTGCAGGATTGGCGCTGGTTCCGCTCTTGGTGGCCTCGATGCTCTACCGTCGGCCTGTGAATCAGGCCGCGGCAGTCTCTTGACTCAAAAGACAACGCCGGTGATCACCGGCGTTGTCTTTTCACTTTGGGTTGCTTCCGTATCCGCACTTAATCCGATTTCTCAGTGGATGAGGCCTCGTTTGAGATCTTTGCGGGCTTGCTCTCGTCCTTTTTTTCGGCCTTCGGGGCGGGAGATGAACTCGCGGCAGACGGTCGATGATCCGTCGAGTAGAATCCCGATCCCTTAAATACTACTCGAACCGGCGAGATCACCTTCTTGAGAGATTTCTTGCGGCACTCAGGGCACACCTGCAGCGGTGCATCGGTAAAGGCTTGTTGGCGCTCAAACTGCACCCCACAGGATCCGCACCGGTATGTATAGACTGGCATTACCTGCTCCTTGCTATTCCTACTTGCTATCGACCGTATTATAGCCCGTCGAGGGGTCTACGTATAGGCTCCGATGCCCGGTGATACAATTCTCTTACATTTGGCACGGTTGGGTCCGGAGGCCGGGTAGCAGGCGGCGATGCGGGTGCCTCATGGCCAAGGGAGCAGCGTTCTGAAATGGGAGGGCTCATGCTCAGGATCGAGATCGTTTACTGCGCTGTTTGACACTACACCGACCGGGCCGTGAGCCTGGCAGGTGAACTCCTGAAGCAATTTGAGCACCTTGTTGAGGCCATCGTCCTGGTACCGTCGGACGGGGGCCGATTCGAGGTGACGGTGAACGGGAAACTGGTCTATTCCAAACTCAAGACGAACCGACATGCCCAGCCGGGCGAAGTAATCGGTTTGATCAGTGAGATCGTGGAAGGTTGAAGGATGCCTAAGAAGGGAAGAGTCTTTTCCGGGGCGCGTCCAACCGGGCGACAGCACCTGGGCAACTACCTGGGCGCTATCAAGAACTACGTGGCGCTGCAGGACGAATACGACTGCGTTTATTGCATCGTGGATCTGCACGCGCTTACGACTGTGGAAGACACCGAGAATCTCAAGCAGAATACGCACGAGATGGCGCTTGACTTTCTCGCGGCAGGGATCCGACCGCAGGAATCCATCGTGTTTGTCCAATCGCACGTGCCAGAAGTGACCGAATTGCATACCATCCTCTCGATGGTCACGCCTCTCGGGAAACTGACGGATCTGCCCACCTTCAAGGACAAGGTACGCCAGCATCCAGACAACGTGAACTACGGGCTGGTGGGTTATCCCGTATTGATGACCGCGGATATCGTGCTCTACAAGGCGAATATCGTGCCAGTCGGAATCGACCAGGCACCTCATCTGGAATTTGCCAGGGAGATCGTGCGCAGCTTCAATCATCGATACGGCACGAAGGTGCTCATCGAGCCGCAAATCAAGACCACCGAGTATCCCAAGGTGCTGGGGATAGACGGCAGGGAGAAGATGAGCAAGAGCCTTAATAATCACATCGAGCTGGCTGCCACGCCAGCGGAGACCAAGAAGCGAGTCCTCGAAATGGTCACGGATCCGGCAAGAATCAAGCGGACCGATCCGGGAAATCCTGATATCTGCAATGTCTTCACGATGCACAAGGTGTTTTCGCCTCAGGCCGATATCGAAATGGTCAATATCGAGTGCCGCCGAGCAGGGATTGGTTGCGTTGACTGCAAGTCCCTTTTTGCCAAGAATCTCAACCAGCACCTTGAGCCGTTCCGGGCAAGACGCGCCGAGATCGCATCCAGGCCCGACAATGTAAACGACGTGCTCAATGACGGCGCTAAGCGTGCCCGTACGATCGCTCAGAAGACAATGGAAGACGTGCGCGCCGCCGTGGGCCTGCCCTGAGGCGCTAAAGCCCCGCCAAGTCTGTCAATGACATGCGCGTAATTTTGCAACGAGTGAGCGAAGCCAGCGTTAGCGTGGCGGAACGGCGCATCGCGCATATTTCGCGCGGTTTACTGATCCTCCTGGGGATTGGACACGAGGATGCGCAAGAACAGGCACGCTTCCTGGCCGAGAAGATCGCGAACCTGCGCGTGTTTGAGGATATCGAGGGGAAGACCAATCTGTCGATCAAAGATGTCGGCGGGGAAGCAATCGTCGTCTCGCAGTTCACCCTCTATGCGGATGTAAGTAAAGGGCGTCGGCCGTCCTTCACCGAGGCTGCGGCGCCTTCTTCAGCAGAACCCCTGGTTGAGAAGTTCATACAACTGCTCAGAGACCAAGGCGTCCCCACGCAGACCGGAGCCTTTGGGCAACATATGCAAGTGGAGATCCACAACGACGGTCCGGTTACGATCTGGCTCGAACGCTGAGTCCGCGAAATTGACCCCAACCAAGGCTTGACTTAATAAGGGGATACAGGTACATTTGGGGCCTGTAGGATGCAAGTAGGTTTTCGTTGGGAATGGTGACGACGGCTCAAAGCAGAACTGCTTTGAGCCGTCTTGATTGACCGCCGATGAAACACATACTACATCACTCAATCTAATTTGCCATAAGGAGGCAAAATGTCAGAACGTGTTGTCGGTACGGTCAAGTGGTTCAATGGTGAAAAGGGCTACGGTTTCCTCGCTCGCGAGGGTGGACCGGACGTCTTTGTTCACTACAGCTCGATCGAGGGCGAAGGTTTCCGAAACCTGCAGGAGGGCCAGAAGGTGGAATTCACCATCGAGAAGGGCCCCAAGGGTTTGCAGGCAGCCGCCGTCCGCGTCGTCGCCTAAAGACCGGACACAAGGGAAGAGCCTCGTCATGCGACGAGGCTCTTCTTTTTTTGGGTAGGAAGCCAGAGCAGTGCATCCACCTCAACCGCCATTGCCCCCGCCTCAAGCATGAGGTGTGCGCTGGCATCGGAGAAGATGCCATTGGAGCCTATCAGCGGGAGTCCCAACTTCGTGGCAGCTTGCACCGATTGAAGCGACAATGGAAAGAGGGAAGGTCCCAACAACCTCCCGCTAACGACGACGCCGGCGTGGTCCAAGGCTCCGCGTGGCGCCGCCAGACTACAGGCGATTGCCCCAGTCTCCAGGACTCTGGGGCCAAGGCGCAGCAACTGCCCGGCGGCCAGGTTGACGATCACCGGAAGTTCGCCGATGCCCATCTCGACGGCAAGCAAGATCAGGTCATCAGCAAGCAGGGGCGCAAAACCCAGTTCGACGGCGAGAACATTGTCCACTCCCTCGAGGGCCGCGACCATTTGCCGGGTTTCATCGGGCCGGTCCGCCATGAGATGGACAATGATTGGAAGGCGCGCCTGGCTCCATGCGCGTGAGAAGTGATTCAGGCAACTACGAAAACCCGGATTGGGGAGACCGGTGTGGAGCAAGAACCCTCCGGGGAATTCGACAAGCTGGGGCGTCTCTGCGGGAAAGCGCGGCCGCATGGAAATGGGGTTGGTAATGAAGGCGCCCAGTTCCTCCCAAAGGATTGGCATGCGTGAGTCAGGGGCAAAGCCGAGAGTGCCCGCGGCATTTAGTATTGGTTTGACGAAGTCGAGGTCTCGTTTTGGCATATCACCCCGCTCGCAGGTGGGATAACAACGAAGGGCAATGTGCCGCCGTGAGGCGGGCCCCTAGCCATGGGCGCAAGGTCAGGCCCGACTCTGTGAACGCGGTCGCAGACTGAATCTTAACCGGGGACAGCCGCCGCCTCAATGGCCTGCAGCATCTCATCGTTTGTTGCGAACTTGAATTCCGGAAGACCGCGCTTGGCAGCCTCTGCCTGCTCAACGGCCTCAAGCTTCTTGAGCTCATCCAGGGTGATCACGGTCTTGGGTAGGGAGCGCATCTTTGCGGCCAGCGCCGAAAGATCAGGCGTGGCAGCGGGGAGGGACTCGAGGTATTGAGAGACTGCTTTGGCTGCGTTTGTGCCGTCCTTGCGGGCAAGGCCCACCAGGCCATTGCTCGCTTTCCGCGACCAGCCGCCATAGAAGACATCGACAATCGGGGAGCCGGTGCCTGGTTCGAAGGCTTCGTACGAGTTGCCGTCAACAGGGTAGCGAGGGACAGGGGCTTTGACGAATTCGCTTGCGTCCACAGGCAGGCCGAATGAGGCATCAACTTGATCGCCAATGGCAAAGATCACCGTGTCTACATCAAGCAGGCGTTTGTGACCAGTGCCACGCGGCCTGACCGCGCCATCCTTGAGAACCAGCTCATTATCCTCCACCTCGAGTTGAGCCAGGTTGCCATCCTGGCCCAGCATGCGGGAGGGGGAGGCAAGGAACTCGAATCGGAAACGCGTGTCGGCCATCTTGGGATCGGCCTTGGGCATGGCCTCCAGAATCTTCTGGCGACCGATATCGACATCCTCGTTGATTGCCTGAAGGGCGGGACGGACGCGCTGCAACTCGGCCTCGAAGGCCTCGAGATCGAGATTGGCGATGATGTGTTTCATCTCTTCCTTGGTGAAATTCACCTCGGCAGGGCCGCGTCGAACGACGCAGATGATCTCATCCACCTTCATTTCGCGAATAAGATAGCGCGAGACATCCACCATCACGTTACCGGCACCAATGATGGCGCAGCGCTTTCCGATCCTGAACTGCCACTCGCTGTAGGGTGGCAGTTTGTTGTAGTGATAGACAAGATCCTTGGCATGATAGACGCCTTTGAGGTCCTCCCCAGGCAACCCCAACCACTTGGTCCCTTGCGCGCCGGCCGTCACAAGAATCGCCTGGAAGCCGAGATCGCGCAGGTCATCCAACGTCAAGTCCCCGTGCTGCCCGATGGTGATGTTGCCGTAGTAAGTGATGCCGAGATTCCCGAGGACCTGCTCGAACTGCTTGCGCAAGCCGCCCTTCATCGTGAGTTTCTCCGGGTAGATGCCGTATTCGGCGAGGCCCCCGGGCTTGATGTCACGGTTAAACAGGACGACCTGGTTACCTGCCAGAGCAAGCTCACGTGCTCCGAACAGTCCAGCCGGCCCTGCACCGATCACAGCGATGTAGTGAGACTTCTGATCTGACAATCTTCCTCCCGATCCTGTGCGGACAAAACGGGCAGATTATATTTGAAATGAGGGGCCTGCACAAGTGCACCGGATAAGCGTGCACTTATTGTAGTCGTGGATAGGCACGGCCGGTTACGGCGCAGATGACATAAATGCGAGCCAGAGGGCGCGGTGCGAGCGGCCTCCCGCCGATTTTCGCGTGGGCATTTACAAATCGAGCGTGCGCTCAACTGAGATGCCTGTGTTAAGATTGACAACGAGGCACTAAGGAGGACGTATGACGCTCCCCGACGATAAGCGACGAGGGACGCCGCGGGACCGATTCCGTGAGATTATCGCCGCGGAAAAGGAGGAGGCATCCGCACCCGAGCCGCGAAAACCGGTTGTGGTGAACCTACCGAAGATTGGCGCAGTCGCAGAAGAACCCTCCCCGTCCACGGCGCCCGAAGCCGCAAGCCGGTCAAGCCTGGCTGGAAAACTCTCGGCTGCGCGCCCCGGCCCAACCTTCTGGACTGCAGGGGCGATCCTTTCCATCTTTGCCAACCTAGTGCTTTTCATCATGCTGATCAGCGCCTGGCGGGGATTGAGTGCAGTGAACCCCGGCGGCGGCGGACTGCTGGCGCTCTATACGAGCCTCGAACAGATGGACCAAGCGCATGTTCGGACGACGATCCCGGTGACGACTACGGTGGCGGTGGATGCCAGCATCCCAGTGAAGTCATCCACCAACATCACCCTGGCTCGCGATGTGCTGATCCAAGGCGCGCACGTGACTATCAACACGGGTCTTTTCAACATCGACGCGCCGGCTGCCGTGACTCTGCCTGCAGGCACCTCGCTGGATGTGGACCTGGACATGACTCTCCCGATGAAAACCAACTTGCCGATCTCAGTGAGTGTGCCCGTCGACATCGCGATTCAGGATACCGAACTGCATGCAGCCATCCAGGGATTGAAAAACGCCCTGCGGCCGCTCATTTGCGCCTCTACGCCGGGGGCGATGCTTGCTGACGGTTCCCTGGTTTGCCACTGAGCCCAATCGGTGCGGTGAAAGAGCCGCGGCAGGTATAATGCCGCCCTATGCCCAAAACCCATACGAAGACCAAACTGGCCAACGGCCTGAGCGTACTGCTGAAAGAAATCCACACAACACCGCTGATATCGCTGTGGGTCTGGTACCGCGTGGGCTCGCGAGACGAGGTTCCGCCGATCACCGGCATCTCGCACCTGGTAGAGCACATGCAGTTCAAGGGCACGCGACGATTTCCGGCCGAGGTCATGGACAAGGCTGTGGCGCGCGAGGGCGGTACGCGCAATGCCTTCACATTCCTGGATTGGACCACGTACTTTGAGACCATGCCGGCCAACAAGATCGACCTGGCGCTGCGGCTCGAAGCCGACCGGATGGTGCACAGCCTGTTCGATGCGGGCGAGCTGGCTTCCGAACGGACCGTGGTGATATCCGAGCGGGAGGGGCATGAGAACGAACCGATGTTCCTGCTCAGCGAGGCAGTGCAGCATGCCGCATTCCGCGTACATCCATATCACCATGAGATCATCGGCGATATGGCGGACTTGCGAACGATGCAGCGCGAGGACCTGTACCGGCATTACAAGTCCTATTACGTCCCGAACAATGCGATCATCAGCGTGGCCGGCGATTTCGATGCCGCGACCATGCTTGAGAAGATCCGCAAAGTCTTCGAGCCCATTCCTGCAGGAAACATCCCGCCGCGCCTGAGTCGGCTGGAACCGGAGCCGAGGGGCGAAACGCGGGTGACGGTGGAGGGCCCGGGCGAAACAGCCTATGTCCAGGCGGCATACCGCTTCCCACCGGCATCGCACCCGGATTTTTTCGCGCTATCCGTTCTGGACAGCCTGCTGGCGGGACCGAGCAACCTGAACATGTTCGGGGGCGGCGGCATCTCGAACAAGACATCGCGCCTGTACCGCGCGCTGGTGGATAAGCAATTCGCCGTGGGCTTTTCGGGCGGATCCAACTTGACGGTGGACCCATTCCTATACTCGATCTCGATCACCATGCATCCAAAACGAAAGCCGGAGGAGGCGCTGGCCGCGCTGGACCGCGAGATAAGCCGGATACAGAACGAGGCAGTTGCGCCGGGCGAGGTCGCCCGGGCCATCAAGCAGGCCAAGGCGAACTTTGCGTACGGAACTGAGAACATTAGCAACCAGGCTTTCTGGCTGGGGTACGCCGAGATGTTTGCCACCTATGCGTGGTTCGAGACGTACATTGACAAGCTGGCGGCAGTGACGCGGCACGAGATCCGTGAAGCGGCACAGAAGTATCTGCAACCCCGCTCGCGAGTCGTGGGAATCTATGTTCCGACCGGCAATGGTGCGGCGAAATGAGCGGCCGAAGCGGCGTGCGCGATGATTGGAAGAAATCACTTCCCGGACCGGAGAATATCCACCGCGAAGTGCTGAGCAACGGCATCACAATATTGGCGCGATCGAACTTCAGCAGCCCCTCTGTCACTATCAGCGGCTTCGTGAAGAGCGGAAGCATGCTGGATCCAGAAGCCAAGCTGGGGCTGGCCGATTTCACGACATCGGCGCTGATGCGGGGCACGCAGAAGCACAGCTTCGACGCTCTGTACAGCGCGCTCGAATCGGTCGGGGCGAGCCTGGGACTTGACTCAGGCATGAACACGACGGGTTTCCACGGCCACGCGCTTTCAGAGGACCTGCCACTGTTGATCCGATTGCTCTCGGAGGTGCTGCGCGAGCCAACGTTCCCTGCAAAGGAAATCGAGAAGCTGCGGCACAATCTTCTTACCGGATTGGCCATACGCGCCCAGGACACGGCGGACATGGCAGACCTGAGCTTTGACAGCATCCTGTACCGCGGACATCCGTATGCGCGGCCGGAGGATGGATATCCCAAGACCATCAAAGCCATCCGACGCGAGGACCTGGTGCGCTTCCACAAGGCAAGTTTCGGTCCGAAGGGCATGGTCATGGTAGTGGTGGGCGCAGTCGATCCGAAGAAGGCAGCCGAGGTTGTGCACCGGGCGCTGGGGTCATGGAAGAACGCGGCGCAAGTCGTGTGCGAGCCGCCAGGAGATCCGCGGCCACTCCGGCAAACCACCAGGCGTCATCATAAGATCGCTGGAAAGGCGCAGGCAGACCTGATCGTCGGCACGAATGGGCCGAGGCGTACTGATCCGTTGTGGCTGCCGGCCTCACTGGGCAACTCCGTGCTGGGGCAGTTCGGGATGATGGGACGTATCGGGAAATCGGTGCGGGAAGAATCCGGATTGGCATACTACGCGTACTCCAGCGTGAGCTCGGGCCTGGGACCCGGCGCATGGACCGTGAGCGCGGGCGTGAACCCGACGAACGTTGAGAAGGCGACGGAACTGATCACGCGCGAACTACGCGGCTTTGTTGCAAGGGGCGTGACGCCGGAGGAGCTGGCTGACAACAAGGCCAACTTTGTGGGCAGGCTGCCGCTTTCGCTGGAATCCAACGCGGGCGTGGCCAGTGCGCTGCTCAACATCGAGCGGTACCAACTGGGCATGGATTACTACCAGCGCTATGCCAGCCGCATCCGCGGCATCACGCGCGAGCAGGTGCAAGAGGCGGCGCGCAAGTTCATCGACCCCGACCGGCTGGTCATCGCGTCCGCGGGTCCGTAGAGAGGGTGGGGCAGGGCAGCGTGATGCTGAGAACGGGCGTTGACCTGATCGAGATAGACCGCGTGCAGGAAGTCCTGCGGCGCCACGGAGAACGCTACCTCGAGCGCGTCTACACCGAGGCAGAGCTCGCGCAGGGCCACAACAATGCCCAGTATCTGGCAGGGCGCTTCGCCGCCAAAGAAGCCGTTGCAAAGGCGCTGGGGACCGGGATCGGCATGGTCGCGTGGCAAGAGATCGAGGTGCTGGGTGACGACCAGAACGCACCGATTCTGAAGCTCTCGGGGGCGGCACGCAAACGAGCGGAAGAGCTTGGCTTGACCGAATGGTCTTTGAGCATCAGTCACAGCATGACACATGCAGTGGCGGTTGCGGTGGCGATGGGCGAGAAGAAGTAGAAGCTAAGGCCGAGAGGACCGACGTGCCCGTCTTGCGACGGGCTGGAAGAGCAGCCGGCGGGAAAAAGTGGCGGGCCTGGTTTCGGCACGTGCGTACAAGCTCAGGGGGCGATCAACGTCGATACCAATCCACAAATGATGCGGCGGAAGGGCCGCGTATTCCCGGAGCGCAACGCCGCCCACGCGTGAGCCATCTCTCGGAATTGCGCCGGGAGGAACGAGGCATAGCGTGGGCTCGCGGTGAAAGCGGCTCCGGTAGTAAGCGGTGGCGCGGGCGACGGCATTTTGAAGGCCCAGCTGCGGACCATCATCAAGCCAGAAGATCCCAGTAAGCATCAGAGCACCTCAATCCAAATCGGGGAGCCAGAAGGGCAACCAATGGTCGGCCTCCCAGACCGCAAACTGCGATGGCGGCTGCAACGTACCAGCGGGAAGTGTCGTGGACCGATGCAGGATTGCAGCGGACTGCGCTTCACGAATGTAGCCGAACAGACGGAAGCGGAATGGCGCGAGGAAGGGGGCCACATCGGGTGCAGGCGTCATATTCAGAGTAATGAACGGCCAAAGGCCCGGCGGTGTTCTGTGCATCAGCTCGTGCGCCGCGCCGCGGAGATCAGCATCGGAAGCCAGGGCTTCGAAGCCATCGATGAGGAGAACGAGGGAGGATGAGCGAGGATCCGTCGTCCGTTGGACGGCCGAAGCCAGATACCCCGTGGTGAGGGCATGATGAAAAGCCAGCACAGCCTCGCAGTTGTCCGAGCCTTCGAAGGCCGCCCATTCGCGCGGGTGTTCTGTGAGGACGACATAGCGAGCCCGCCCTGGATCATGGGTGAGTTCGAGGGCACGCGCGATGGTCTGCAGGAGGCGAGTCTTGCCGGCGCCGGCGTCGGCGGCGACAAGGACAGGTGAGGGCGATGGATCGGCCAGGTTGAGAAGCACCGGCCGCTGATCATCGGCAAGCCCGATGAAGAGGGCAATGGACGGCAGCGGCCCCATGGATGCAAGCGCGGCCGTGAGTGACCGGCTCCCGGAATCCGGATGACGGGTGAGGCTCGTTCGTCGAGAAGTCTGCAAGGAGAGCGGCGGTGGGGTGGAATTCGTAAGCGGGTTCATGTCTGCTCCCTGGGAATTGAATTTGCAGCGGCGATTAAAAAAGTTCGAATGCGGCCCGTACGGCTGGTCTACGGGTAAATTCCGAGGTCTGAGTCGGAGGTTCGAATGAGGTTCGAATCGTCCGGATGGAGATCAGGAAGCAATTCGCGGGCGTGGCGAAGACTCCGAAGAATTCGAAACAGCTCCGGATCGCGGCGTTTGCGGCGGGCAGCTGAATTGATCAGCGAAATGATCAGCCCCAGGTAGTTCATGATGGCGCGTTCATAGGCGAGCCAATCCTTCTCCGGCGCGGCCTTCTGGGCGTCGAGCAGGCGAGCGAGATGGACGCGCGCCAGGCCGATCTCAAAGTCCGGATCCAGGGTGGAACGCGGATTCTGCAACGCGGCGAGCTCTCGCGGCAGGCGGCGGGAGTAAAGTCCATGAACGAGGCGGTTTGTGTTGCCCTGCTGGCCGCCTCGCCGCCTGGACTTGGAGGAAGGCGTTGGAGGGGGCATTTCAACGGGGAGGTTCTGCCGGTCCGTTGACGACGGAGGGTCTGAGGGTGTCGGTTGCATGGGTATCCTCGCTTTGGCAAAAGGGACGGAATCCAGAACAGATGTTCTAATTATAGGTGGAAGCCCGATTTTGTCAAGGGCAGGGAGGCGGGCAATCCGGGTCGCGCAGCGCCGATCGGGGAACCCACGTTTTGTCGGCGCCCGCGCGAGGAACACCTCGAGCGCACCACTTCATGAGCCCAGCCAGGCGGTTTGTACGTCAGTCTGCCACGCGAGTTGGTCGAGCATCATCGACGGGCATCAGGGGAGGCCCCGAAAAGAACGGGACCTTCGACAGCTTGAAGGCGCTGAGAGGGACGGGCTCGGTTCCAGGGTTCTCTGAAAGTAGGCAGGACGCAGCGACACAATGCCCAGAGGCTTACGACAAAGGAGGCCCCAAGGCAGACTTGTCCGTACGGGAGGCCATGAGCCGTGATCGAACGGAGATCGAATTCGCGATTGAGGGGCTGACGCAAGTCGTCCAAGGTGTGCGTAGCGCGTGAAAAGGAAATTACCAGTGAGAATCCGGGAATTGGGCTGGGGCGCCCGCGCGAGAATGGGCATAGGGTGCGGTTCTCGCATATAATTGGCACACAGACGAGGGGGAGGAGCGAGACGTGCCGCACGTGAGAGGAGGTGAGGAGCCGCGCGACAAGTCCACGTCCAAAGAAATCTGAGCATCACTTTCTTTTCTCAAATGGAGGAGTACATGCGAAAGCTCACTACGGCTCTTGCGATCAGCATCCTTTTTGGACTTCTGGCCGCGGCGTGTGCGCCGTCAGGGGCACCAGTCGTGCAGACGGTGGTCGTGACCGCACCAGCAGGAACGCCGCAAGTCAAAGTGCAGGTGGCCCAGGCCCCAGGCTTTGGCGAAACGCTCACGGCGGTGAAAGCCAGAGGGAATTTGATCTGCGGCGTAAACGGCCAACTCCCGGCATTCTCGTTCCTTGATCCAAATGGCGAGATGAAGGGGTTTGATGCCGATTTCTGTCGCGCGCTAGCTGCCGCGATCTTCGGTGATGCCACCAAGGTTGAATTCCGCCCCTTGACGACCCAGGAGCGCTTCACCGCGCTGCAGACCGGAGAGATCGACGTCCTGATGCGCAATACCACCTGGTCGCTCGTGCGTGATACGGAGTTGGGGCTCAACTTCACAGTGACGACCTTCTACGATGGGCAAGGCATTATGGTGCCGGTCGCCAGCGGGTTCAAGTCACTCAAGGACCTCGAAGGTGGAACGGTCTGTGTCCAGAAGGGCACGACCACAGAACTGAACCTGGCCGATGCCATGGCCGTCAACGGGGTGACCTATACACCGGCCACATTCGATGATGTCAATGCGACCTACGGTGCGTACGCCGAGGGCCGCTGCGATGCGGTGACATCCGACAAGTCACAGCTGTCGTCCGTGGCCAAGGGCGTGCTGCCCAATCCGAATGAGCACGTGATCATGGACGTCACCCTCTCGAAAGAGCCCCTGGGACCTGTGGTGCGACACGGAGACGACCAGTGGTTCGACATCGTGAGGTGGACGATCTTTGCGACCATCGCAGGCGAGGAGTACGGCGTCAACTCGACGAACGTCGATGAGCAGCTGGCGAATGCGACCAACCCCGAGATCCGACGGCTTCTGGGCGCGGAAGGCGAGCTGGGCTCCAAGCTGGGCCTGGGCAACGACTGGGCCTTCAACGTGATCAAGCTGGTGGGCAACTACGAGGAGATCTACAACCGCAACCTCGGGGAAAGCACTCCCACCTTCATACCGCGCGGTTACAACGCCCTGTATTCCAAGGGCGGACTGCTTTACTCACCACCGTTCCGCTAGACCAATTACGAAGAATGGGGAAGGGCAGCTATGCTGCCCTTCCCCATACAACATTTCGGCCAGATGACCGTTCAACAGCCTCATCGCTCGATACCGCTCTGGCGCGACGTGCGCGTTCTGCGCGTATTCGCGCAGGTGGCGTTCCTGGTCCTGCTGGCGCTCCTGCTCGGGTATCTTTTCCGGAACATGCTGGCTGCACTCCGGCAACAGGGCCTGGGGCTGGGCTTTTCGTTCCTGCGGCTGACGGCGGGCTTTGACATCGGGGAATACCTGATCCCGTTCAGCCGCGCGTCTTCCTATGGATCGGCGTTCATTGTGGGCCTGCTGAATACTGCCCTGGTGAGTGTATTGGGAATCATTCTGGCAACGATCCTGGGCGTGATCGTCGGTGTGGCGCGGCTCTCCAAGAACATACTTGTGCAGGGCCTGGCGCGGGCCTACATAGAGGCGCTCCGCAACGTCCCACTGCTGGTTATGTTGATCTTCTGGTACTCAGGTCTCTTCCTGAAGCTGCCACGCGTTAATCAAGCCACGCCGGGCCCGGGCGGCGTGCTGTTCACGAACCGGGGCATTGCGATTCCGTGGGGGATCCCAACGGAGACATACCCAACGTATCTGGTGATCCTGACCGTCGGCCTGTTGGTCGCAATCATCACCGCGGCCGTGTGCATCTGGATCGGCAGAAGGACCGGACGGGGTCCGCTAGCCTGGGCGTGGTCATTGTTCGCGTTCGTGCTGGTGGCCGTGATCGGATGGATCGCGCTGCCGAGCGCGCCCTTGCTGGTGGATGCGCCGGCGCTGCAGGGTTTGCGTATCGCCGGCGGAAAGCAATTATCTCCGGAGTTCATGGCACTACTTTCAGGACTGGCCATCTATACGTCGGCATTTATCGCGGACGTGGTCAGGGCAGGCATCCAGGCAGTGCCGAAAGGGCAAGTTGAGGCGGCCAAGGCAATCGGACTGAAGGATGCCGCTGTGCTGAGATTGGTGGTGTTCCCCCAGGCCCTCAGGGTGATCATCCCGCCATTGACGGGCCATTACCTCAACCTCACGAAGAACTCATCGCTGGCAGTGGCCATCGGGTATCCCGACCTGTTTTCCGTTGGGGGCACGGTGCTGAACCAGAGCGGGCGAGCCGTGGAGGTCATCAGCCTGGTCATGGCCGTATATCTCACCTTGAGCCTGCTGACGTCACTCCTGATGAACTGGTACAACCGCAGGCTCAAATTCGTCGAGCGATAGATGATCGAAGCCCAAGCGCCGCGACCGCAAGACGTTCTGCCGCCGCCCGTGGAAAGGTACACGATCCTGGGGTGGATGTACCGGAACCTGTTCAGCAGCTGGTTCAATGCCCTGCTGACCTTTGCCGCGGTCGCGCTGGTGTATGCCATCGGAAAGCCGCTGCTCACGTGGACATTCTCCCAGGCGCGATGGGAAGTTGTGTCGGTCAATATCCGGCTGTTGATGGCGGGGCAGTATCCAGTTGCAGAACTGTGGCGTGTATGGCTGTGCGTCCATCTGCTGGCGGTGCTGGGGGGCCTGTCCTGGGGCGTTTGGGTGAGGGGTTATCGACTGGTGGGATTGATCGTGCTGGCGGCACCGCTGGGCCTGGCGGCAGCCTTGCAGGGCGGGCCGGCGCGCATTCACCTGGTCGCAGCCGCCATCGTTGCGCTGGTGGCTTACGTGCTTGGGCGGGTAGCGGGGCGCAGGATCCAGCGGACATTGATCACGCTGTGGATCGTATACCTGCCGCTGGTGCTGTTGATCGTGAATGGAATCGGCCGCGAGACCGATCCCCTGCGCCTGGTGTCCTCGAATCTGTGGGGCGGACTGCTGCTGACGCTGCTGCTCACGGCGGTTGGCATACTGGTTTCGTTCCCGCTGGGAATCCTGCTGGCGCTGGGGCGGCGTTCTCAACTGCCCATCATCCGCTGGTCGAGCATCGCGTACATTGAACTGGTGCGAGGGGTGCCGCTGGTCACGATCCTCTTCATGGCACAGATCATGCTGCCGCTGTTCCTGCCGGCGGAAATCAAGATCGACCGCGTGGTGCGCGCCATGGTGGGCATCATCCTGTTCACGGCGGCGTACCAGGCGGAAAACATCCGGGGCGGCTTGCAAGCCATCCCCCCGGGTCAATTCGATGCGGCGAAAGCCATTGGCCTAAGCGGCATCCAAAGCATGGTGCTGATCATCATGCCGCAGGCGCTGCGCAACGTGATCCCAGTGCTGGTGGGACAGTTCATCGCGTTGTACAAGGACACGTCGCTCGTGGCGATCGTGGGATTACTGGATCTGCTGGGAATCGCCAAGAGCATCGTGTCGCAGCCGCAATTCATCGGACTGCAGCGCGAGGCCTACCTGTTCGTAACCCTGATCTACTGGTTCCTGAGCTACTTCATGGCCCACCTCAGCCAGCGGCTGGAGGTTGCGTTGGGCGTGGGCGAGCGCTAGCCTGCAAAAGAGGACGATGCATATGGCCGTCGAAACCCCCCGAGCCGCCCCGATGATCGTGTGTCGCGACGTCCACAAGTGGTACGGGCACTTTCATGCGCTGCGCGGTGTGGATATGGAGGTGAACAAAGGCGAGGTGATCGTCATCTTCGGGCCATCCGGCTCGGGAAAGTCCACCTTCATCCGTACACTCAACCGGTTGGAGGAACATCAGCGCGGGCAGATCCTGGTGGACGGCGTGGAGCTGAGCAACGACGTACGCAACATCGAGCGCGTGCGGATGGAAACGGGGATGGTGTTCCAGCAATTCAATCTCTTTCCACACCTGACGGTGATGCAGAACGTCACGCTGGCGCCGTTGTGGGTGCGGCATTGGCCAAAAGCACGTGCCGAGAAGACGGCAGTGGAGCTACTGGCGCGCGTCGGAATCCCGGAGCAGGCGGACAAGTACCCCGGCCAGCTCTCAGGCGGGCAGCAACAACGCGTGGCGATCGCCCGGGCGCTCGCCATGCAGCCGAAGATCATGCTTTTCGACGAGCCGACCTCGGCGCTGGACCCGGAGATGATTAAAGAGGTGCTGGAGTCGATGATCGCGCTGGCGAAGTCCGGGATGACGATGCTAGTGGTGACGCACGAAATGGGATTCGCAAGGGCGGTGGCTGACCGCATGTACTTCTTCGACGAAGGGGTGATCGTGGAGAGCGGAACGCCAAAGGAAATCTTCGAGGCTCCCAAGGAAGCTCGGACGCGTTTGTTCCTGTCGCAGATATTGACGCATTGAGGCGTTTGGAGGAGGGGGAATCCACGGTGGATCAACGTGCGGGCGCGATGTCAGGGGGGCACCGATTATCGTGGGCACGATATATCGTGCCCCAACATATGACGGGCAGCCCGGGCGTAGCGCTCCGGGATAGAGTACGATATACACACCGCGGCACCCTGTGCGCCGGCGATTATTCCCAAGGCTAAACTCGTGAGCTTCCAATCTCCGTTGCTTGAACTTCTCAAGAACCGAATCAATCTCAGGCAGAGTCCGTTCAGCACGCGCGCCTCGAGACTCATGGTGTTTCGATCCAACGAGCACTTCACGATACGGCTGGCGGAGCGCTGGTTCAAGCTCGCAGGGCAGCTCTCTGCTTACCGGCAGCGCGCGCCTTTGATCGACCGCTGGGCACTGACTGACGGGCAAGGCAATCCACTTGAGCTGAGAGTCACGACCTACCCGCATCGAATCGAGTGCTCGACGCGGGCAGGCGAGTTCGTCCTGTGTTTTGTCGATCCTGAGACGCTGCTGCTTTCACTGCCGGCAGGGCCGTGCGGGATACGGTTCGAGGCGAACCTGGACAAGGCGCAGACAGATCGTCGCGGGGGCATCCTGCGACTTACAGGCGACATCCGGCGAAACGTCGCCTACACGACGAATGCGCGCATCGTACGACACGCGGCGACCGCACTCCCTACGGCGAATCAGTCGGTTGAATTGCTGCTGGATGGTTCGGAGGGCAACTGCAGCTTCCTGTTGAACATTACGCCGCGGCTGGGCTTCAACCGCTACATACCGGATGTCGAGGCGGCGCTGGAGGCGACGGCCAGGCGCTGGCACGACTGGTTTGCAGCCGCACCCGAGGTGGATGAGCAATACCGGGCGCAGTACTACTATGCGTGGTGGGTGATGCGGGCGGGATTGATCTCGACGCGGTTCTACACGACGCGCGAGGCAATGACGCCATCCATGATGCACTACGTGGGCGTATGGCAATGGGACGCATACTTCCATGCACTGGCCTATCGACACGTCGAGAAGCGACTGGCGCAGGACCAGATCCGCATCATGCTGGATCACCAGCGGGACGACGGCATGATTCCCGACGCGATCCACGACGAGGGCACGGTGACGCACCTGGAGACCCCCGTAGATGCGGATGTCACCAAACCGCCGCTGCTGGCGTGGTCGGCGTGGAAGCTGTATGAGCTGGACGGCGATCGCGAGTTCCTGAGCGAGATCTACGAGCCGATTGTCAGGGTCAATCGATGGTGGTTTGAAAAGAACGATCTCGATGGAAACGGGCTGTGCGAATACCAGCATCCTTTTTCGTCGGGGCTGGATGACAGTCCGCTGTGGGATGATGGGATGCCCGTGGAGTCGCCGGACCTGAATACGTATCTTTTTCTGCAACAAGAAGCGCTCGGGCGGATGGCGGAGGTGTTGGGGGAGCACGCCGATGCAAAGATGTGGCAGGAGCGCGCCCGAGAGATGGTGCAACGCCTGCTCCAGCACAGCTGGGATGCTAAGAGTGGATACTTCTGGGCGAAGCGGAATGGAGTGCGAGTTGACGTCAGAACGCCGTTCAACCTCTTCCCGCTGCTCACGGGGCAGCTCCCGACGGAAGTATCGAAGCGATTGGTGGAACACCTGGTGGACGCGCGCAAGTTCTGGTCGCGTTTCCCCGTGCCGAGCGTGGCGATGGATGACCCCAAGTACGACCCGAACCAGATGTGGCGCGGGCCGACGTGGGTGAACATTAACTACCTGCTAATCGAGGGGCTTAGGAAATCAGGCTATGGTGAACTGGCAAGCGATCTGCAGCGCAGGACGCTGGACTTGATCTGCTGCCGGGATGATATCTACGAGTACTACCACCCGGAAACGGGAGAGAATCCGCCGATGGCCGCGGCGACATTCGGCTGGTCGTCAGCGGTGTTTATAGACCTGGCGATACAGGCAGCACACGAGAATCCGCCCCGCTGATGCGGGGCGGATATGTTCCGGGCGGGATTGCTGCTGGTGCACACGAAAGCCGCGTTTGCCAGCACGCGATGATGTTGTCGTTCGCGATGTTGCTTTAGCCGCCGAGACTTGTGGGACCGGGTAGGTCTGCATCGGGAGGCGGGAGCGAATTGCCCTCGACCGCCGTGGGTGCGTTACCGGCGCCGCCCAGTTGATTTGGCCCGGGATTTGATTCGACGGCGGAGGGGGAGTTGCCTGCGCCGCCGAACGTATTATGGCCCAACATGTTGTCGCCGGGGATGGCGCTATTGTCAGTTCCGCCACTGTGGTCGATATTTGGGAGCTCCTTGCCGAAGGTTTCGGCCCCGCCCCACTGGGGATTTTCAATCTTGTCAAACCTGTCATTGCCGCCGAGCATATTATCGCCGGGGATCCAGCCCATGTTGTCGCCGGGGATGGCGCTGTTGTCAGTTCCACCGCTGTGCGTGCCTCCACTGTGCTGGAACCGACGGCCTATGACGATGACCCCCAAAAGCGCGACTATGATGATCGCGCCCACGGTGAATGTCCGATTATCTCCCGGGATCCAGCCCATGTTATCGCCCGGGATGGCGTTGTCCGCATGCCCGACCTTGCCGCTGATGGGCGGAACGATCGGTGCGATCACAACCGCGGTGTCAGTCGCGGTCGGTATGGGTGTCGGCGCTAATGTGGGGGTGGGACGGTTCTTTTTTTCTCTTTCGCCGCACGGAGGCGTGCCGGGCAGGCCGCATTGCGCGTGGGCTACCTGAGGACTAAGCAACTGCGTTGCCGCAAGAAGGACGAACAGGACGATCAGCGAGCCAAAGAGCTTTTTTGTCAACTTGGCCGACTCCAACCGACGATGACGGCCGCGATGTATGAGGTGAATTCGGGTCACTATAGTCCGCATATTTGCAAGAGTCAATGGCGCGAGGCGACGGCAGGTGTGTGTCCTCTCATACGACCGTGAATAGCGGCACAATTGGCCCTGGATCTACAATGGGGAGTCGGGACAGGACCTCGGCGGAGACAAGCTCATTGACGCCATGTCTTCTTTTGGTATAATTCGCCTGCTTAATTGCCGACGTAGCTCAATCGGCAGAGCACCCGCCTTGTAAGCGGGCGGTTACGAGTTCGATTCTCGTCGTCGGCTCCAGGAGCTTTCCGGTTAGTCGGTTCGTCTCTTGAGGGATGGGGCAAGGGACGAAGCGACGAGCAGGGCAAGCGCCGAAAAATTGACTCGCGGGCGGTTACCCAAGTGGCCAAAGGGGACTGACTGTAAATCAGTTGTCAGAAGACTTCGGAGGTTCGAATCCTTCACCGCCCACAGCCCCGCCAAGGCGGGGGGGCCCGCAGGACAGGCCCATGTAGCTCAGTCGGTAGAGCACACCCTTGGTAAGGGTGTGGTCGTGGGTTCAATTCCCACCATGGGCTCCATTGCTGAGGCAGAACCTCGGTTGAAAAGGAGAAGAGGACATGGCGAAGCAGAAGTATGAGAGGACGAAGCCGCATGTTAACGTGGGGACGATGGGGCACATCGACCATGGGAAGACGACGCTGACGGCGGCGATCACGAAAGTGAGCCAGATGCTGGGGAAGGCGGATTACCGGGCCTAC
>DATDCZ010000030.1:0-1792 GCA_036524055.1 Anaerolineales bacterium
ATTTGGACGCGGCTGTCATCACCGCTGCGAATTCTGTGCCGTGGGAGAGTACTTCGGTCACCGCCAGTGCACGCGCCCGGTCGAGGAAGTCGTGGCAGAGATCAACGCCCAGGCCCGCAGGGACCTCTTCTTTGTGGACGACAACTTCATCGCAGACCCGGAAGCGGCCAAGGAGCTCTTACGGGCGCTGATCCCCCTGAAGATCCGATGGGTCTCGCAAGCCAGTATCGAACAGACCCGCGATGCCGAGTTGATGCAGCTGTTTGTTGAAAGTGGTTGCCTGGGCAATGTCATCGGCTTTGAGAGCTTGGATCCCGCCAATCTCCGCCAGATGCGCAAGGCGGCAAACCTGCCCGGTTTCGATAGCTATGCCGAGGAGGTGGCCACGTTACGCGAGCATCATCTGCAGACCTGGGCCGCCTTTGCCCTGGGCTATGACCACGACACAGTCGATTCGATAAGGGCAACCTGTGAGTGGGGCATACACAACCACTTCACATTCGCTGCCTTCAACGTGATCATGCCCTATCCCCGCACAGCGCTTTACAAGCGGCTCAAAGAAGAGGGCCGCCTGCTATATGACGGACAGTGGTGGCTGCACCCGGATTACCGGTTCAACTACGCGGCATTTCGGCCGAAACGCATGACGGCGGATGAGCTGACGGAGGCCGGCTGGGTATGTCGTCGGCGCTGGAGCAGTCACGCTTCGATCTTCGAACGCGTCTGGGATCTGCAGACCAATATGGCCTCACCTCTACGATTTGCCCTCTATTGCCTGTACAACCCGCTCTTCAGGCAGGAGGCGTTCAAGAAGCAAGGTATGCGTTTGGGCGTTCGATGAGGGACAGCAGCGCCTTCGACATCGACTGGGCTGGCGGCGAGGACGAATCCGATATCCGCGCGCTTATCGGCTCGGTGCCGATGCCGGGTGCCGTCTCCGTGCGATTTGCGCGCGAGCCGGATTACTTCCTGGGTGCGGGCATCATGGGTGACCGATGCGACGTGCTCGTCGCACGTCATCGACCCGATAGGCGACTCGCTGCCATAGGCTGTCGCGCGGAGAGGCTGGCTTTCGTGAATGGTCGCCAAGGACGAGTTGGGTACATCGGCCAGATTCGAGTCGCCGAGGGCTTTCGCGGAACGTGGCTCGTGCAGCAGGGGGCACAGCGGTTCCTCGAAGCCGGCGGCCGTGACCTCCTCTACTTTGGCGTGATCGCGAGTGAGAATCCGCGTGCTCGCAAACTTCTAACGGGGGCACGGCTGCCTGGAGGGGTACATATACGGCGGCTGTGCGGCATAACGACCTATGCCATTGCTCTCAGGCACCAACGTCAGCCTCGGGTGCACGGCATTCGGATTGGTGCCGGATCTACGGAGCGATTGGGCGCGATCGTGGACTTCCTCCGCCGGCATGGGGCTCGCCGCCAGCTCTTCCCTGCTTACACCGAGGAAGACTTCGTTGGCAGAGTGAGGTTGCGCGGATTGAGTCCCCAGGACATTATGGTGGCGAGCAGGGAGGGGGCGATCTGCGGCGTGATGGCGGTGTGGAACCAGGCAGCCTACAAGCAGGACGTAGTGGATTCCTACAGTCCGACACTTCGCCGCATTCGGCCGTTCTACGACGTGGGAGCGCGGTTGCTGGGGTTCGCACCACTAACAGCACCTGGACAGGCGATTCCCCTTTCGTTCGCAGCTTGCATCTGCGTCGCCAACGACGATCTGGAAGTGATGCGAGCCTTGCTGCGCGTATCTGAGGAGCATGCGCGCCAGAACGGCAAGGCATTTTTCATGC
>DATDCZ010000031.1:0-29163 GCA_036524055.1 Anaerolineales bacterium
GGTGCCAACAAGGGCAGAAGATGAAACCAGTATCTGCACGCCGTGCGCAGCCAGTGATTCAAATGCCAGCGGGTCAAGCCCCGGATCGCTCACGAGGCGGTTGATCTCATCGATCGCCGCGATCTGAAAATTCGAGACCACGCCCCACTTGCTGTGATCTGCAACCAGGATGATCTCGCCGCGGGTCTGCTTGATCATCTGCCGGACGATTTCGGCCTCGGCGTTGGAGGGCACTGTACAACCGTGCTTGAGGCTAATGCCGTCCACGCCGATGATCGCCTTGTTGGCGAAGATCTGGCTCAAGTTCTCGATCGCGAAACGTCCGGCCAGGGAATTCGACCGCGGCTGGAATTCACCTCCCACCACAAAGTATTGGAACGCTGGTTCTCCCACCTCGAAGGCACCCGTCAGATTATTGGTGAACACACTCAGGCTGTTGTCGCCCCTCAGGTGACGTATCACCTCGGTGGTCGTGGTCCCGCTGTTGATGAAGACCACATCGCCTTTCTCAACAAGCGTGGCCGCGAGGGCACCGATTCCGCGTTTCTCTTCAGGATACGTAAGCGCCCGCTGCTGGTATCCGGGCTCCAATGGCATGCGTTGACTGAGAATTGCGCCCCCGTGCGTGCGCTCCAGGATGCCTTCCTGTTCAAGCCACTCCAGGTCGCGCCGGACCGTCGCTTCTGAAGCCTCAAGCAGCGCGCAAAGATCCGCAGTCCGCGCGATCTTGTTGACGGCCAGGAATTCCTGGATGCGATCTCGCCTCTGCGCCGGTATCAGCGGTTTGCTCATCAGAGCGTCGGCTGGTATATCATTGTGATGGAATATGAAGGATTGTGGATTCCATTATAGAGGATTTTGAAGAAATCTGCAAGTTTTCTTGTTTTCAGCTATAATCCTGCCGCGCGCGGCTGATCTAAGCTGTCCCACAAGCTTTCCGGCCAGCCGATATGGACGATCGGATACAGGAGCGCGGATGGGTGATGACGCGGTAGGAATGGGTCCGCAGGATCGGGCCGAGCGCGACAAGTTCGAAAACGAGCTGAAAAGAATCCTCAAAGCCAGTGACGATGCCGGAGTGATCCTCCGTGTGATCGGGTCACTGGCTTTTCAAATGCACTGCCCCAGGTTCGGCCATCTGCAGGCGGCCATGGGTCGTGCCTATACCGACATAGATTTCGCCGCCTACGGCAAACAGACGACCGCCGTCCGGAATCTCATGGAAAAACTGGGATACAAGGACAACCAGGAGGTCTTCATCGTATCAGGCGGCGAGCGGGCCATCTTCGATCGCCCGGACATCGGGCTGCACGTGGATGTCTTCTACGAGAAGCTGGATTTCTGCCATGTGATTCGCTGGGATGGCAGGCTGGAAGTGGATTCGCCAAGCATTCCTTTGGCGGAACTTCTGCTGGAGAAGATGCAGATCGTCCAGATCAATGAGAAGGATGTCATCGACACGATCATGCTTCTATTGGAGCATTCGCTGGGCGACATCGATCGTGAGACCATCAACATAGCACGAGTCGCTCAGCTGTGCGGCAACGACTGGGGCCTTTGGCGCACGACGACAATGAACCTGGATAAAGTGCGGAAGTTGGCCCAGGGCTACGAACAGCTGTCGCCCGCCGAGAAGACTGCGGTGCAGCAACAGGTGGAGGCTGCGCTGAAGCGCATCGATGCCGAGCCGAAGTCCATGGCCTGGCGCCTCCGCGATCGGGTCGGTGACCGCGTCAAGTGGTACAAGGACGTCGATGAAGTGGCTTGATCGGAGGCAGGTGCAATGACCAAATTGGTTAGGGATCTCATGCACCGCGGTCTGTTCACGTGCCGGCAGGACGCCGCATTGGGTCAGGTCGCGGTGATGCTCAACCAGCACCATGTGCATGCACTCGTGGTTGTGGATCGCGACCGACGACCCATTGGCTTAATTTCCGACTTTGATCTTCTGGCGGGCGAATGGCTGGCAGCGGACGCCGAGAGTCTCACCGTGATGCGGAAGCTTACGGCCGCTGACCTGATGTCGCAGCCGATCGCCTCGGTTGAGGCGAGTATGTCCTTGCGCGAGGCGGCCCGGCAAATGCTCGAGAAGGACATCAGCCGCCTGATGGTCACCGAGAATGGCAATCCGGTCGGGATGATCGCTGGCTCGGATTTTGTGGCTAGTATCGCCGGTGGGGAGAAACCCAGGCGGGAGACCGTGGCGGACGTGATGTCGGATGCCATTCTCGTTTGCCGGGACAAGACGCCTGTCACCTCGGCCGCGCGAACTATGACGCAGGCTGGCTGGAGATCGGTGCTTGTGGTTGACGCGCGCGGGCGGCCCCTTGGCGTGGTCAGCGAGAAGGACCTCATGTCCCGGCTTCCTGATGGCCTTGGTGACAACCTCCTCGTGTCCCAAGTCATGCACACCATGGAAACGATCGATAGCGGGGCCAGCCTGCGCGAAGCAGCCGATTTGATGATCAACAAACACCACCATCGGATCGTGGTAGTGGACCAGAAGGATCCCGAGTCATTTCCGCTGGGAATCGTCTCCTCCTTCGACATCGTCGCAGAGATGGCGCGTCCCGGTTCTGTATGGCAGACGTGATCGGTTTGGCAAGCCCCTCCAGATGCGGAGGGGCTATTTGTGGCGCAATGATCGATCTGCCAGTGGGGCTGATGTGACCTGACCAATGAAACCGTAAGAGCTGATGCCTCGAGTGCCCGCGCAGATGAGGAAACGTTGTCAGCCGTGCGAGCGCCGGGGCAGATGGAGGGAAGGCGGATGGTGGCGGATTGCAGCATCCGAACAGATCCCGGCCCGGGAGGGGCTAGAAGACAAGGAGACAATCAAAATGGCAGAACTTCCGAAGCAGGCGCAAGTGGTCATCATCGGCGGGGGAGTCGGTGGGTGCAGCATCGCATACCACCTGACCTTAATGGGTTGGAAAGACGTCATTATCCTGGAACGGCACGAGCTTACTGCCGGCTCAACCTGGCATTCCGCGGGGCTTGTCGGTCAGATGCGCTCAGACGCAAACCTCACGCGGATGATGCACTACAGCACCGATCTGTACCGCAAGTTGAAGGACGAAACCGGCCAGGACACGTCATGGCGGGAGGTCGGCGGCTTGAGGCTGGCTTCATCGGCAGAGCGGATGGAGGATCTGCGGCGTTTGGTCGGGATGGCGCGTTCCTTCGGCGTGCCGATGGAACTTGTCACTCCTACCGAGGCTCACCGCATGTTCCCCCTGATGAGTCTCGACGGCGTCGTGGGCGCAGCCTTTACTCCCAATGACGGCGTTATCGATCCAACGGGCCTGACAAACGCGCTGGCGGTCGGGGCCAAGAATCGTGGCGCACGGATCTTCACGGATACCAGCGTCGAGAAGATCAATTTGAAGGACGGCAGGGTCAACGAGGTCGTCACGAACAAGGGCACGATCAAAACGGAAGTGGTCGTCAATGCAGCCGGGCAGTGGGGTCGTGAGGTCGGCAAGATGGTTGACCTCAATCTCCCGGTGGTGCCGATGGCGCACCTCTATCTGATCACGAAGCCGATCGACGGCGTCAAGCACGACTTTCCTACTCTACGCGATCCGGACCTGCTGGTCTACTGGCGCGAGGAAGTGGGTGGGCTGGTCACGGGCGGGTACGAGCGAAATCCGGCCCCATTCGGACTTCACGGCATACCGCGCGACTTCAAATATCAGTTGTTGCCTCCGGACTGGGAACGTTTCACCCCGCTCATGGAGAACTCCATCAAGCGCGTGCCCGCTGTCGAGCGCGCCGAGGTGATCAAATTGCTGAACGGCCCCGAGGGATTTACCCCCGACGGTGAGTTCCTTCTGGGCCCCACGTCCGTCAAGGGATTCTGGGTGGCCTGTGCGTTCTGCGCGCATGGGCTGGCCGGCGCGGGCGGCATTGGAAAAACGATGGCTGAATGGATCATCGACGGCCATCCCGAATGGGACGTCTGGCGGCTTGACGTGAGGCGCTTCGGCTCCAACTACAACAGCCTCGATTACGTCGTAACGCGCACCATAGAAACCTACTCTCAGTACTATGACATCCACTTCCCCGGTGAAGAGCGCCTATCGCGGAGGGGTCTGCGCCTATCGCCCACGTACAGCCGGCTGCAGGATCTTGGGTGCTACTTTGGGGAGAAGACGGGTTGGGAGCGGCCCAACTGGTTCAAGCCGTATGAGGAGAAAGCCCATCACGGGCACGAACCCAAGGGCTGGATGCACCACAACTGGTCGCGGGCAATTGGCTACGAGCATTTGATGACCCGCGAGCACGCAGGGCTGTTCGATGAGACCTCTTTCAATAAGATGGAGGTGCGCGGCCCGGGCGCGCTCAAGTTCTTGAACTACGTTTGCGCCAATCAGATCGATGTGCCCATTGGAACGATTGTCTACACCGAGTGCCTCAACAAGAAAGGCGGCATCGAGTGCGACTTCACGGTGACGCGACTCGCTCAGGACCGCTTCTTCATTGTTACGGGCACCGCCTTCGGACAGCACGATCTGTCCTGGCTGTCTCTGAACATGCCGGAGGATGGCTCCGTCAGCATTGAGGATGTGGGCTCTTCGTACGCATGCCTTGGACTTTGGGGGGCGAAGGCTCGCAAGATCCTGCAGAAAGTGACGGCCGCGGATCTCTCCAACGAGGCTTTCCCATACATGACCGCCCAACGCATCACCGTCGGCGACGTCCCGGTAATTGCTTCACGCGTGACCTACGTTGGGGAGCTTGGGTGGGAGTTCTATAGCCCCATGGAATATGGGCTGAAGTTGTGGGACTGCCTATGGGAAGCCGGACAGATTGAGGGCTTGGTGGCCGGGGGATACAAGGCGATCGACACGCTGCGTCTTGAAAAGGGCTACCGCTATTGGAGCAGCGAGATCACACCGGACTATACGCCGCTTGAGGCGGGCCTTGGCTTCGCCGTGAAACTCGACAAGGGCGAATTCCTGGGACGCGAGGCCCTGCTGAAACAGAAAGAAGCGGGAGTCAAACAGAAGCTTTGCTGCCTGACACTGGCCGACAGTCGCACCGTTGCAATCGGCAAGGAGCCCATCAGAGTCGGCGAGAAGATCATCGGATGGGTTGCGGCAGGAGGATTTGGCTACTCCGTCGGCAAGAGCATCATCTACGCCTACCTGCCCATGGAATACTCCAAGGTCGGCACCGAGTTGATGGTCGAGTTCTTCGGCGAGCAGGTCGGCGCCGTCGTCGAAAAGTCGCCTCTCTGGGATCCAAAAGGCGAGCGGATCCGCGCCTGATCGCTTGTAAACACGGAGCACCGAAAGTCTGAATTCCGCCCTCGACGAATACACGGTCGAGGGCGGAATTCTTGCTCAGACCTGCCGCGGGTTGACAGGATTGGGAATTTCTGTACAATATAGATATCTATATGTCTAGATATCTGACAAACTCGGCGGCATATGGCTGAAATCCGGTCGGGAGGCATCCCGGTTTATGTTCGCATTCGCGAGTCGCTGCGTGACGAAATCACCAGCGGGCTGCTAAAGCGCGGAGAAAAACTCCCACCCGAACACGAGATGGCGGCGAAGTTCAGCGTCAGCCGCATGACCATCCGGGAAAGCATCGAAGACCTCGTCAACGATGGCCTGCTCTATCGGCGCCATGGCGTCGGGACATTTGTCGCCTTCCCCCACCTGACACGGGACCATACCCGACTGACCAACTTCTTTGACAAAGCTGAAGAAGAGGGCGTGGAGATTCGCGTCGAGCTGCTGAGCCTGGAGGTCATGTCTGCCAGGGCGTCCATCGCGCATGCCCTGGACCTGCCTGCCGAAAGTCGAGTCATCCGCATCAAGACGCTCCGCTATGCCAACAACCTGCCCGTTACGGTGCACGAGGCATACGTTCCGCACAAGCTATTCGCCGGAATTGTGAATGAGAACCTCGAAGCCCAACACCTCTGGACTCTCTTTGAGAAATGCGGCTTCAAGGTCAAGCGCGCCGTGCAACGCCTGGAGGCTCGCGAGGCTGGCAAGGAACTTGCCAAAATAATGAAGATCAAGGAACATGCCCCAATCCTCTTCAAGGAGCGAACGGTCTACGCCGAAGACGGCACACCGGTGGAATTCACCTACTGTTACAACCGCGGCGACGTCTATTCCCTGACGGTGGCACTCGAACGATGAAAGCCCGCCGCCCCATCCCCCACTGGAGGATTCGATGGCATTCCTAGGCAAGAAGGGCAAGAAGGTCACACGACTATTCTTTGCCACCGACATTCACGGTTCGGAGCGGACCTACCGCAAGTTCATCAACGCCGGCAAGTTCTATGAGGTCGACGTACTTGTCATGGGCGGGGACATTTCTGGCAAATTGATGATTCCGATCATCAAGGAAAGCAACGGTCGCCATCGAGCCACCCTGCAGGGAAATGTTCATCACATTGAGACCGAAGAGGAGCTCAAGGCGCTACAGGACCGGATCGGGTTGCTGGGTTTCTACAGCAAGATCATGGTCGAAGACGAATACAAGGAATTGTCGGCAAAGCCCGCGGAGGTCAGCGCCCTATTTCACCAGCTGGCTCGGGAACGCCTGAGCTCCTGGGTGGAGTTGGCTGAGACGCGACTGAAAGGTACCGGCATCAAGTGCTTCGTCACAGGCGGGAACGACGACGACCCTGAGGTGTTGGAGGCGATTCAGGGTGCCCGACACGAATCCTTCATCCCCTGCGAAGGCCAGGTGGTGCAGGTGGATGAGCTCCACAGCATGGCCAGCGTGGGCTTCAGCAACCCGACCCCGTGGAAAACCCCACGCGAGATCCCCGACGCGAAGCTGGGCGAAATCATTAACGGCATATGTGCGAGACTTGGGGATTTCTCACACTGCATATTCAATTTCCATGTGCCGCCGCTTGACTCCACGCTGGACTCATGCCCCAAGCTTGATTGGAGCACGGATCCCCCGACGCCCATCGTAAGTGGTGGCCAGATAGTCTTTGCAGGAGCGGGGAGCCAGGCTGTACGCGATGCCATCCAGAAATACCAGCCGATGTTGGGCCTGCACGGGCACATTCACGAGGCTCAGGGCGTGGCGAAGATTGGAAGGACCACTTGCGTGAATCCGGGCAGCGAATATGGGGAGGGAATCCTGCGGGGCTGCCTGGTCACCTTCGCGGATGGGCATGTTGAAGGCTATCAGATGACCAGCGGATAAGGCGCCGATGACGCTTACGCTCGACCAAGCCATTGCACGTGTGCCCTTTCTCGCCCGGGCAAGGGACCTGGTTTCGGTGCCGCTCTCAGGAGGCATCACCAACCTCAATTACCGCATCGAGGCTGAGGGCAAGTCTTACGTGCTTCGCATCACGGGAGCGGGCACGGATAAGCTTGGCATTCGCCGGGACGTCGAATATGCGGCCAACCTGGCAGCGGGCCAGCTTGGGATCGCGCCCGAGGTCCTGTACTACATTGAGCCGGAAGGATACCTCGTTACGCGCTTCATCAAGGGCAAGCGGATGCCGCCCGAGATCATCAAGCAGCCGGACAACCTCGTGCGCGTCGTCCGCAAACTCAGATTGTTCCACCGCAGTGGCCCGGCGCTCAAGGCCGAGTTCAATGTGTTCCGGCGCGTGGAGATGCTGACACAAGTGGCCAGGGAGACAGGGTGCAAGTTCCCTTCCGACTTTGACTTGATCATGCGGCAGAAGCAGACGATCGAGGAAAGCCTGCTGAGGGCCCCGCACGAGTCCAGGCCGTGCCACGATGACCTGCTCAACTTGAACTGGCTGGACGAAGAGGTGCCCGGGGAAACTGGTGAAGTGAAGCTTCTGGATTGGGAGTACGCCGGAATGGGTGATCCGGTGTATGACCTTGCCAACTTCTGCATCCACCACCGGCTGAACGAGAACGAGGTTGGCCTTCTGCTACATTCCTATTTTGGTGAAGTCAGGAAGATGGACCTTGCCCGTCTGCAGCTCCTATGGCCGATGTCGGAGCTGCACGAGGCCATGTGGGGCACGGCCCAAACCGGCTTATCAACGCTGGATGAGGATTTTCAAGGTTACGCTGATCTGTGGTTCGGAAGGGTGCGAGAACACTTCAGTGATCCGCGCTGGAGCGGGTGGCTGAAGGATGCTGCGACGAAGTAGGCGCACACGTCGCGCATCGAGAGGCACGCCATCAACGGCATCACGCACTTCGTGGAGGAAAGGCGATCATCATGAAAGAAAGCGCTGTAGAACGACTCATCAAGACCAATCCCGACATGGAGATATGGTGGGACTCTTCCCCGCTTGTCTTCAGTAGCTGGATGGAGAAGATGGTCAACGCTGCCCCCCAAGCGCGCAAGGCAGAGCTAAAGGAACAGATCTCCAGGCTTTACAACGCCGATTCACCTGCGCAGAGTGTGTTCCGGGGTTGCACCACCAATCCTCCCCTTTCCTGGACGGCGGTGCAATCTGATCCAAAGTACTGGGCCGACTGGATCGGCCAACAAAGCCGCGCGAATCCCGGACTGGGCAAAAAGGAACTGGCGTGGTTGACCTACAAGGAGATCGTGAAGCGTGGCGCCGAAATGTTTCTGCCCATACACGCGGCCTCCAATTGCCGCTTCGGATGGATATCCGGTCAGTTGGACCCGCGCTTGTTCACCGAAGTGGACCAGATGGTGCACGATGCCGAGGAACTGCACAACCTCTCGCCCAACATCATGATCAAGGTGCCTGCCAGCATGGAAGGTATGCAGGTCCTGAAGATCCTGGCATCCAAGGGCATCAGCACGAACACCACCACTTGCTTCACGCTCCCCCAGATCATGGCATCCGCGGATGCCACGGCGGAAGGCTATGCTCTGGCACAGAACAACAAGACAGATCTGCGCAACTGGCGCGCTGTCATCACGATGATGATCGGCCGGCTTACGGAGCACCCGGCACTGGATGTGCAAGCCGCCCGCAAGAACATCAGACTTTCATGGGCAGACAAGCACTGGTGGGGCATCGGGGTCTTCCGCCGCGCCTACAAACTTCTGACCGACGGCGGTTATCCCAGCAAGCTCCTGGCATGCTCGATGCGTTCTGGTCCGCTGGTGGCAGGCAAGATGCGCTACTGGGATATTCAGAACATCGCCGGCGGTGATATCGTCTATACGTGCCCGCCCTACGTCCTTGAGCCGCTGTTCGAGCTCGGCGACGATATTGACTTCCGCCCGCAAATTGAAGAGCCGGTACCGCAGGTCAACTGGGACAAGATGATGCAGATCCCATACTGCATCCAGGCCTCGGATCCCAACGGGCTGGCGCTCGAACAGTTCAACACACATCCGTCGACGATTTCCACGGTGGAACTGTTCTCCAAGGGCTTCTCGAGCCTGGAAGAGTTTGCTGCCGAACAAATGCAACACCGGGTGCCGACGCCCGCTTAAGTCCGTCGGGAAACAGGCCGGCTCTCGCGAGTCGCGTGATCGTCACGGTCGAGCCGGCCTCAGACTTGGAGTGCGCCGCCCGCAGAACGCACACAACATAGGAGGTTCAATATGTCAATTGTCAATGCCAAGGAAATCATGGTGGAGGCCGCCAAGGGCAAGTACGCCGTCGGCGCCTTCAACATCACCGACCTGGTCCAACTGGAGGGAGTTGTCGACGCGGCGGTCGAACTGAAGTCGCCGGTGATAATCCAGACATCAGTGAAGCCGTCCAAGTTCCTTGGGGCCGACGTCCTCGTGGCTGTATTCCGCACGATCGCCTCCTCGGCGCCGGTTCCGATTTGCCTGCATCTGGATCACTGCACAGACGTGGCCTACTGCAAGAAACTGGCTGACACGGGCTATACCAACATCATGATTGATGCTTCCAAGCAGCCCTATGACGGAAACATCAGCCAGACCAGGGATGTAGTTGAGTACTGTCACAAGGTGGGCAATATATCGGTGGAAGGCGAGCTCGGCACCGTGAGCGGCGTGGAAGATCAGATCAAGGTGGCCGAAGATGAAGCCCAGCTGGCAAATCCACAGCAGGCCGTCAATTTCGTGGAAGCCACCGGCGTGGATATCTTCGCTCCCGCCATCGGCACAGCACACGGCGTGTACAAGACCAAGAACCCCAAGATCGACTTCGAGCGCCTCGGCAAGGTCAATCAGCTCCTGAACGGCAACGGGATCAAGACACCCCTTGTGGTACATGGGGGCACCGGCCTGCCGGAGGACTACATAAAGAAACTCATCGAGATGGGCGGCGCCAAATTCAATGTCTCCACAGAGCTCAAGCACACTCTGATCGACGCCACTTACGAATACATTGCGGCCAACCGCGAGGAATACGACCCGGGCAAGGTCGATGTTGCGGTTCGCGATGCCATCCGCAAAGCTGTTGGGCACTGGATGCAGATGCTCGGAAGTGTAGGCAAGGCATAGCGCAGACGGCCGGCGATCAATCCATCGTGGCCACCGGCCACGATGGATTCAATACCACACTACAGGAGTCAAGGATGAAGAAGATTGACGAGTATTTCGTGCCATGGGTCAAGGGCATTCCGATGTACATTTCGGGGCATATCGAACTGGCATGGAAGAAGCCCGAATTGCACCGCATGATGTCCAATGAGAACCCCAACCCACCCTCTGAAAAGGTTCTGAATACCATCATAAAGTACGCCAAGATGGCCAATCGCTATCCTGATCAGGGCCTGGTCGTCCGGGGAAAGATTGCACAGATCAATGGGCTGGATGGGCCCGAGAACGTCATGCTCGGAAACGGCTCCAGCGAGGTGTATGACAATATCTTCCGCGTGTTCCTGTCTCCAGGGGAGGAAGTGATACAGCATACGCCGTGCTTTGGTATCTACAAGCTGCGCGGCACGATCCTGGGCGGCAAGATGGTTTCCGTCCCCATGATCTACAAGGACAAATATCTGCACTTCGACCCGGACGGCATCATCAAGGCCATCACGGACAAGACCAAGATCATCGTCATTGCGAACCCCAACAATCCCACGGGCAATTTCATGGATGCCAGGGCATTCGTCCGCATCGCCGAGACTGGCATTCCGTTCATCGTGGATGAAGCCTACGTGGAGTACGCCGGCCTGGGCATGTCGCAGGTGGGTCTTACAAAGAAGTACAAGAACGTGCTGGTCACGCGCACTCTCTCGAAGGCCTACGGCCTGGCAGGCATGCGCTTTGGCTACGCCATGGGCGACAAGGACGTCATCGGGCAGATCTCCGCAGCCCTGCTTCCTTGGAACGTGGGCACCATACCGATGTGGGCCGCACTGGCAGCGCTCGAGGACACGGAGGCGCTGGCGTACCGCGTAAAGTACAACAATGCCGAGGTCGATTTCATTACCGAATCTCTGAGTGACATTCCCGGCCTGGTGATTTTCCCTTCCAAGGCCAACTACATTCTGTTCGATTGCGGCCCGACCGGCAAGAAGGGCAAGGACATGGTCGCCTACGCTGAACAGAAGGGCCTGATCCTGCGCCCAGATTCGGACAAGTACGGCAGCGACGGATGGTTCCGCATTACGATCGGAACCAAGGAAGAGAACCGCATGGCGATCGACGTAATCCGGGAGTTCCTGACCAGGAAGTAAAGGGATTACGAAATTGTCGTTCAGGCGTTCAAGGAGCTTAGCATGTCACCTATCAAGGCTGTGTTCTTCGACATCGACGGTGTGATCATCGACACGGAGCGCGATGGGCACCGCGTCTCGTTCAACATGACCTTCAAGGAGTTCGGCTTCACAGACGAGTGGAGCGTGGACTACTATCACGAACTGCTGCAGGTCGCCGGCGGCAAGGAACGAATGAAGCACCACTGGCAGACCAAAGGCTTCAGCAGGCCCGTGCCAGAATCTGAAATCGACGAACTCATCAAGGCCATGCACAAACGCAAGACGGAGATCTTCGTCGATCTGATCGAATCGCTCAAGCTGCCCCTGCGACCCGGTGTGCACCGCTTCATGCAGGAGGCCATGCAGGCCGGCCTCAAGATCGCAGTCTGCACGACTTCCAACGAGAAGGCGGCGAAAGCCGTCACCGAGAAGGCCCTCCCGGATATCAAGTTCGATCTCGTGCTGGCGGGCGACGTGGTAAGCAAGAAGAAGCCCGATCCTGAGATCTACAACCTGGCGTTGACAAAGACAGGGCTCACGCCGGATGAGGCTTTTGTCGTCGAAGATTCGAAAAATGGCCTGGCGGCTGCCAAGGCAGCCGGTATCCGCGTAGTCGTGACGACCAACGGCTACACCGAGAAAGAGGATGTCAGCGCCGGTGACATCATAGTCAGCTGCCTCGGCGATCCCGACGGGGAAAAGGGCCGCTTGCGCAAGGGCGATCTGCAGTTTGACGGCGTGCTGCACGTGGACCAGGTGGTGAAGTACTTCGCCTAGGGCTCCAGGGACCACCAAGTAGAGAAACGACCGCTGACCTGGTTCGTCAGCGGTCGTTTGCTATTACCAGTCATTGTTGGATTCGTATCCCAATCTTTGCAGCAGGTCACCGGCAATGGACTTGAAGAGCTCTCTATGTTCGGCTGTGAAGTAGCGCTTCCACTCACCGGTGCGACCAGATCGGAAAGTTGGCGATCGCTCGGGATCGATCGCGCCTTCGAGCGCCTGCAAGATTACGGATCTGCTTGCCGGCAGCGGGGCGCGCTGCAGGAATCGGTCCAGAATGGACTCCAAGGTTCTTGGCCGGTTCGTCACAAGGTCCTCGAAGTGGATCTTCATTACCTCGGTGCGGTCCATCCAGCCCAGGTAGGGTGCAAAACGTTGCGCGATGTCAGGGAATTCGATATCCAACTCGGGGCGCCCCAGGATGCTGACGCGCAGGCGGGAATTGAAATCCGGCAAGGCGGCGTAGTACGCGTGGTGGACATGGCGCGCCTCCATCTCGGTTACATAGAAGACGTGCGAGACTACCACGTCGCGAGGGTCCCGATAGATGAAGTACGGCACGAATCTCTGCGTGGCGACGCTCGCGGCAACCTCCGGGCGGGCGAATAGGTGCGCTGATGCGACATCACGCGGCCCCAGCGACTGCAGCCACGTCAACGCCTGCTCGGGCGTCCGGCTCCGACCAGTCTCCCCTTCATACTCCGCGTAGAAGGAGTGCAACCGCGTGGAGAATGGCGCAACCCTGGAGAAGCCCAGCAGGATCTGATCGAGCAAATGTGTTCCGCTCTTGGGAAACGAAATGCCCAGCAGGATTGGCCATCCACCGGGCGGCTCCATCCACGAGGCATAGCGCGCAGATTGCAGGCGCTTTTCAGCCCGGTATACGAGTCGGCGTGCCGCAGACCGGATTGTCACGGCAGCGCCCCCGTCGGCGGGCCTTCCTCCGGCAGCAGAAAATCGCCTCCATCGAGCAGGCCACGCTCAATAGCCTTCAGGGCTGGTGAAGCTGCCAGCCGTTCCTGTTTGAAGGTCTTCAGCCGGGTCTGGGTCCTTCGGACGGAAGGCTCGAGAAACTCATTGAACGGCAGCGAGGTTCGGTAAAGCTGGAAATACAGGAAGCGCCGCGCATTGCGCCGGAAGTCATCGGGAACCACGATGGTTCTGGCGGCGAGAAACCGACGCATGGTTTCCAGTTGGCTCTCAGGCGTTTGCGGAAAAAAGACGATCGGATATTGCGTGAACCGTGCCCTGCCACCGCACAGCACTGGCGCTCCCAGGATCGATGCCTCGAGGCCAATGGTGGAGTTGTAGACCAGCACGAATTTGGCGCGCTGGATGAGCTCGTAGGAACTTACGTACTCCTTGGGGCCGACAAAGGACACGTTGTCCAGGCGGCCGATGCCATTCCGCTCCACCCAATCCTGCACTGTCTCGCGACTCTCTTTTCGAAGACGGGTTTCATCAGGGTGCGCGCGGATTACGAATAGCGTATCTGGATGCGACTTCACCTCGCCGAGGATCATGTCCAGCCAGACGAACATGTCAGGAAACACTGTATTTGCATGCGGCTGGCTCGTATCAAAGATCACGTTGGTAAAGATGGGCACTAGCTGACGGAAACGGGCGGCCCGAGCTAGGAACTCTGCATCCAGGCCACGCATGCTTGGCCAGAACTCGATTCCGGCCATGGAGAACTTACCGTGCATTCGCTGCTCCAGGTACGCGTCCAGGCGGCCGTTCTGGTCGGGTGTCAGTTCAAAGTCCTGGGGAATTCGGATCGGGTAGGCGGTGGCTTCCCCTTCGGTGAAGAATGCGCTCGCGGGCTGCAACCCGACTTCATGGGTAATGACGCGCACGCCTCGCTTCTGCGCAACGAAGCGCGCGACCGCCTCAGGAAAGAATTGGCCGTTGAATACCACGACCGCCAGAGGATCTGTTGAATCCAGCACCGAGGAGAATTCGCAGGCGACGTTCCACCCCGAGAGAATGTACTCGCGGAGCAGGAACCGGGTGTTCTCATCGTCCACGAGATTGTGACGCCTCAAGATCCAGCGCAGGCCGGGCACGCACAAAGAGCCAAGCGGTATTTGAACAGGACGCTCGCTGTTCGGACGTGGGAACGGCCATCTGAACTGCATGAGCTGTGCAAGCGTGAGAGCTTCCAGAGCGGCCGCCAGGCTGGTGTCACGTGAGAATCCGAACCAATGAACGCGCGATTTCTCAGCGTCCTTGCTGCCTGTTGCGCTCACCACCGGCAGGCCTGTGTACAAAGCCCGGGATTGATATACGCAGGATCTGCAAGGAGGCGCCTGATCCACGCGGTCGCGATTTGTCCCCAGGACGCAGCGGCTCATTCCGGCATTGCAGGCGAAGTTCACAATCGGCACGCCCTGCAGTCGGAGCGCCCAACCGGTCAACAGGTGAAAGCCGCTGTTCCACGAAAGATCGTCGATGCCGGTCGAGGCTTTGAACAACACGACTGGTCGACCCTTCGCGGGAGGCGCGCTTGCGGCCACCCGCCGCCCGAAGTCCGTTATGCGAGCATTGTTGAAGTGACGCACAAGACCGCGCGTGACGCGCTGTGCGAATGCCTCTCGAAGATTCATGTCAGCGGGCCATTTGCTCAATCGTGCCACAGCTCACCAGTCGTTGTCAGGCTCATAGCCCAGGCGCACCAGCAGGTCCCCAGCGACATCCAGGAAGAGTTGTTTGTGTTTTGGAGTGAAGTGCTCCCGCCAGCCCCCTGCCCTCCCCGCCCGAAAGGTGCGGCTCCTTCTGGGCTGGATGGCCTCGGCGAGGATCCGCAATGCCTGCGCACGCGGAGTCGGGATATGAAATCCGGTGCGCTCAACCTGATCCAGCATCGATGCCAGCGTAGCTTCGCGGCGCTCCAGGAAGTCCTCGAAGCGCAAACACAGAACCTCAGGCTGCTTGAGCCACTGGAGGACGCCTTCGTAGCGCTCTCGGACGCTTACCATCTTCATACCATCGCGATCGATTCCGGTAATGGCGACCTCCAGCCTTGAGTCAAAATCCGGCAGAGACCTGTAATAGGCGTGCATGCCGTGTTCATCATATAGATCCGTTGCGAAATACACGTGCGATACTAGCATGTCACGTGGGTCGCGGTAGATGAAGTAGTTGACGCGCCCGGGCGCACAAAGAAGCCCTGTGTTTTCCGCTGTGGCTTCGACGTATCCCCAGCCTATGACGCCCGCTGGCAAGGTGCGAAGGTCGTTCAAGATGTCGGCCTGCATCCGCCGGGATCCGGCCTTGGTGATCGTCCGGACCGGAGCGGCCTCCACGTATCGGTACGGCATGATGCGCGTGAAGCCACCCAGTACCTGCAGCAGCAGGTGGGAGCCGCTCTTGGGCTTGGCATTGCCGAAGATGGGAGGCGCTTCATCAAAAGAAAGCCGCCGCCAGCGGATGATGGCCCCCAGGCTCTTGGCCGCAGGCCTGAATTCGCGTCGCACCTGCCGGATCAATTCCATGGCTGTGGCCCCGCATGAACGGGCAGGCAGCTATTCGTCGTCGTTGACGCGGCGCAGTTTGCTCATCGACGGCCGTTCGCTCTCATAGATCCGCTTCACGCCGTCACCCAAAGAGGCCTCGGTGACGCGGATGTACTTGACCAGCCGTTCGAAACCACCTGGCTCTACGGAGGCGGCCTGGTCGCTGCCCCACATGGCGCGGTCCAGCGTCAAATGGCGCTCCACCATGCAAGCACCCAGTGCAACAGCCACAGCCGAAGGTACAAGCCCAACCTCATGACCGGAATATCCGATCGGACACTTCGGGAACTCCCTCCGCAGGGTTTCAACCATCTTGAGGTTCAGCTCTTCGGGCTCACATGGATAGGTACTGGTACAGTGCATGATTACCAGGTCATCTTCCCCCACGGCGTCGACGGCCTTGTAGATCTGCGGCATCGTCGACATTCCGGTGGATATGATAATCGGCCTGCCGCTGGCGCGCACGTGCTTAAGCAGCGCACGGTCAGTGAGCGAAGCCGATGGAACCTTGTACGCAGGCGTATCGAATTGCTGCATGAAGTCAACTGAGGGCTCGTCCCATACCGAGACCATCCAGCCGATGCCTTTTTCCCGGCAATAGCGATCGATCTCGCGATACGCATCGAGGCCGAATTCGACCTTGTGGCGATAGTCCAGATACGTAATGTATCCCCACGGCGTATCGCGCATCTGGCCCTGTTGAGCAGCGGGGGTGGACACTTCGGGCGTTCGCTTCTGGAACTTGACCGCCTCGGCGCCGGCGTGGACAGCTGCATCTATGATCTGCTTGGCAACTTGGAGGTCGCCGTTGTGGTTGATGCCCACTTCGGCGATGATATAAGCCCTTTGCCCGTCCCCGACTAAACGATCCCCCAACTTCACTTGACGCGCCATGATGCGTTCTCCTTAGGGGAGGACTCCTCAACGCGGAGCCGCCTCAGTATCATTTCACAAACCTCGCGCAAGGCACCCCGCCCTCCCCTTGACTGCAGGACGTAATCTGCCTGCCGCAAGACTTCGGGGTACGCATCCGACACTGCCACCGACCAGCCTGCGAGCTCAAAGCAGGGTAGGTCGTTGAGATCGTTCCCAATGTAGACCACGTGCGCCGGATTCACGTGTTTTTTCGCGACGATCTCCTTCAGGGCGACCCCCTTGCCGCGAATGTCGATGCCGCGAATCGCCTCCACGTCCCCCATCTTCTGAGCCCGGGCCTTGACCACAGGGTTCGGTTCAGAGGAGAGGATTACCACGTCGATGCCGCGCTCGCGCAACTCGCGGATATGCATGCTGTCGCTTCGGGATGCCACGACCGTCTCCCTGCCCGTCTCGTCGGTCCAAACGCGGTTGTCAGTTATGACGCCGTCGAAGTCGGTGACAATGAGCTCGATCCTCTCAGGCATGGGACGTCGCGCCCTGCCCGGTGACACCATATCGAGCGCAGCCGAGTACACCATGTTCTCATAGCGTGACCAGTCGGCCAGATTGTCTATGTCGACCGTGTAACGCGCGTCGATGACGAGAGGATAGACCTTCACGCCGGACATCGAGCGCTTTTCGAGAATCGTCCCTGCCCGAATGGCGTCGATGTGGCCGGTCTGCCAGTAGATCTGAGGCAGAGACTGTCGCGGTGCATTGTATGGTTCGGATAGACCACTGACGTTCAACAGGGGCGCCATGGGCTGGTCTTCGCCGGACAAGCGCCACATCTTATGCGGGTTCTGCGCAGCGGGCACAACACCCCGGACACTGTCTGCATCCTTGTGCGAGGCAAGCTTCTGGATGGCACGGTCCACCAATTCAGGCGGGCGAATGGGAGACGTCGGGCGCAACTGAACGATCGAGTCCGGGCGGTAATCCTCATGTTGCTCCAGCCACTCCAGCGCGTGAAGAAAGACAGGCAGGTCGGTCGTGTCATCTGCAGCTAAGTCCCCCGGCCGCAAGAACGGAGTCTCTGCGCCGTAGTCGCGAGCGACTGCAGCGATTTCTTCGTCGTCGGTAGAGACCACGACGCGACTCACCATCGTTGCCTGTTTGCCGGCGGCGATTGAGTACGCGATCAAGGGATAGCCGGCGAATAGGCGGATGTTCTTGCGCGGGATACCCTTGGACCCACCGCGTGCCGGGACGATAACGAGGACTTCAGTCATCGTTGACAAGCCTGGGCGTCTGGTTCGGAATTATCGCGTCTGCTTACCATGCCGTCCAACCGCCATCTACAACAAGATTCGCGCCGGTCATGTAGGACGAAGCATCCGAGGCCAGGAAGATCAAGGCTCCACTCATCTCGTCTGCCTTGGCCATGCGACCCAGGATCGTCCGTGCGGAGTAGTTCTGCACGAAGTAGTCCTCGTGATCATTGAAGACTCCACCCGGCGTAAGCGCGTTTACACGGATCTCAGTTCCGGCATAGTAGGCCGCCAGGTACCTGGTGAAACCCAACACCCCAGCCTTCGTCACGCTGTAATAGACCGGCTTGTATGCGACCCTCGAACCGTCTTTTATGTAGATTCGCTGGTCGGGGCCGTTGAGTCCATAGGTGGAGCAGATATTGATAACACTCCCCTTACCACCCGCGCTGAGCATGGACTTGACGCAAGCCTGCGTCATAAGAAACGTCCCCGTGAGATTCACCCCCAGCGCTGCATTCCATTGGTCAAGCGGGAAGTCTTCAAAATTCCCGGGCGCAATGCCCTTCTTCTGAGCGCTGGAATCGAATTTGGGATCCAGGGCGGCCGAGTTCACAAGGATATCGATCCGCGTGAATTCCTCTTGCACGGCGTTCACCGTCGCCGCGATCGATCGCGGATCGCGAATATCGCAAACGATTGACTTGACGTGATAGCCGCGTGGCTCAAGCTCCTTCGACACGCGCTGCGCCGCGGCCTCATCCAGATCGACAATTGCTACCGAGGCGCCGGCTTCCGCAAGAGACTTGCAGAATTCGCGGCCCAGGAGACCACCGCCGCCAGTTACCAGTGCCGTACGTCCTTTGAGGTCAAACTTGTCCTGGATCATGTTATCCCCCTAGGGCAGAGCTCCATAGATCTCCGCACCGCCCGCTTTGAGGACGAGGTGAAGGCCGTCGCTCAAGGCGGCCGCATCCTGGGCGGGGGTGTCGCCCCCGCTGAAGAGCGCCAACACTGCCCGCCCCGCCAGGACCTCGGACTGCATCTGCTCCCGGCCCTGCTCGAAACCCGGCCGCTCAGAGGCCGTCACAGGATCCACGCGATCCGGCAGAACGGACCCCGCCCTGCCCGTGTACAAGTAGACTGCCCCGGGCTCGTTGGTATAGATCATGATGTCGGGCGGAAGGGCTTTGAGGAACGCCATGGCCTGCGAATCGTACCACTTGAAGGATGCGTAGCCTTGCCCGCCTTTGCTCAGCTCACGGAGCGCCATGACCTGGCCGTACGTCGAGAGTGCCAGCACTGCGGCCAATGCGGCAATCACAAGCCCACGTCGCCGTTTCCACGCCCACGCACCAAGCGCCACTACAAGGATCAGAAAGGCAATATACGCAGGCGACAGAATTCGAAGCTTGAACTTGGTGGAAGCATCAAATGCCGACATCGCCGCCAGGACAGAGGCCAGGTAGCATATGACGTACAACGCATTCAGCCAGGACAGGACTTCCCCGCCTTTTCCAATGTCCAGAGTAAAGAGGCGGCGAGCCCGCACCACCACGTAAACCAGAATTGCGCTGAGCACGGCAGCAACAACGATGAACCACAATCCCGGGATTCGCGAAAGCGCCTGCCGCCACGCCTCTACCGGCATCATGAAACTGGAGGCTGTATGCAGCGCGGTCTCCAACTTGGACGCGGAAAGCGGATGCCAGACCAAGACCCGATTAGTTACGGTCCCGCCAACTGCAGCATTCCGCAATGTCCAGCCTCCGATCCACGGAATGATGCTGACCAGGAGGATTCCGACGCTGATGAAGCGCCGGCGCCATGTCTTGTGGAGGACCAGCAGCGCGATAACGTAGGTCGCCACCAACGCCAACGCGGCATATCGCGTTAGATAAGCCATTCCGATCAGGGAGCCGCAGGCAACAAGCCACAACCAATGGGCGTCGCGTTCGCGGTAGAGATCAAACATCCACATAGACAGCAGGCTCAGGAAGATGAACAGCGGCTCGCTCAGGGCCATCGAATGCAATCGGAGAAATGAATCGCCCAGAACGAACAAAGCCGGTAGCAGCAAGCCGGCCACAAGCGACCGCGTCATGCGCCAGCCCAGTATCCCGAGTAATGCCGTATTGAACCCAAACAAGACTGCCCCAAGAAATCGCGCCCCACGCAGAGGTTCAAGACCGAACCATCCAAGGAACGTCAACACCGAGGGATACGCTGGGGGAAAATGCGTTACGGGACCGTTGGTAGCCAGCCAGGCCTCGCGATACCCATTGCCCGCCAGCATGCTTCGAGCGCCGGCGATGTAGGCGATCGAGTCATCTGATAGGCCGAGCCCCTCCGGCGTGGCCCGCAGCACGAGCGTGGCAGCGAGGATCGCCAACAAGGCAAGCAGGACAACAGATATCAGGCGTGGGCTCAGTCTGATTACCATGCGAGTCGAGGCTGCGGTTCCGCCGTGCGGCACCTCATGCGAAATGTCAGTTGTTGTTCAGGAAGCCTTCCGCTTCCAGGTATGCCACGATCTTGCGTGCATTCTCCTCCGGCGTGGCGCCGTATCCCTGCAGGGTGATCTCAGGTTCCACCGGCGGCTCATACGGATCGTCGACTCCAGTGAACCCCATGGGATGCCCATCTGCCATGGCCTTGCGCGCCTTGATGTACAGCCCCTTGACGTCGCGCTGCTCGCAGACCTCCACAGGTGTATCCATGTAAGCCATGATGAAGTTGTCACCCACCATCTGTCGCGCTTCGTTCCGGGCGGCGCGGTAAGGACTAATGGCGGCACAGATTACTGCTCCGCCGGCATGCACGATCTCGCCCGCTACAAAGCCGATGCGCAGGATGTTGGTGTCGCGGTCTTCCTTGCTGAATCCCAGGCCCTTCGAAAGATGCGTGCGTACTACGTCGCCATCCAGGATAGCCACTTCGCGTCCTCGTTCAAGGAGCAGCGAGGTTAGCACTTGCGTCGTTGCAGATTTCCCGGAGCCGCTCAATCCCGTGAACCAGATGCAAAAGCCTTGCTTGTGCCGCGGCGGATACATCTCACGCAGGATTTCGGCTGTCTCTGGCCGCGTGAACCATTCCGGCAGCAGCTTTCCCTTGGCCAGGTACTCATCCCTGACCTGCGTGCCGGAGATGTTGAGTGTTCGGGCTCCCTTGGGGACATCCCGGCCCTCCACATATCGATTTTCGTCTGGGAGATAGACCAGCTCCTCGAACGGGATCATCTTGACCCCCAGTTCGTGCTCGTACTTTTTCATGTTCTCCTGGGCATCGTAGGGACCGTAGAACGGCTTGCCCGTCGAATCTTTTCCCGGCCCGGCGTGATCCCGGCCCACGATGAAGTGGTTCGCGCCGTGGTTCCGCCGGATAATGGCGTGCAGGAGCACTTCGCGGGGTCCGGCCATGCGCATGGCCAGCGGGAGCAGGCTCAGGACGGTCTTCTCCTTGTCGTAGTAGTTGTCAACCAGCGCCTTGTAGATGCGAACGCGCGTGTAGTGATCCACGTCGCCCGGCTTGGTCATGCCGACGACGGGATGAATGATCAGCGAACCGCCAACTTGCGCGGCGGCGCGCTTGGTGAGCTCTTCGTGGATGCGGTGGAGAGGATTGCGGGTCTGGAAAGCCACGACATTGTCGTTGCCCATTTTCTCCAACACGGCGCGCACCTGCTCCGGGGTCCGTCGCAGGTCCACGAAATCATGGTATTTGGGCAGGTTCACCACGAGCAGATCGCCGCTTATGCAGACCTTGTTCCACCGAGCCATTTCGGAGACCATCGGGTGCTTGGCATCAGTTGAGCCATAGGCAAGGGCGCCTTCCGTGTCGGCGTCCCAGTGGTAGACCTCGTCCAGCCGCATGACCGCCATGACCTCGTTGTTGGCGTTCCGCAGGACCAGTTCCTCCCCGACCGTCGGCAGTTCCTTGGGATCCGCGGTCAACGTGATCGGCAGGGGAAAAAGCACACCGTTGCTCAGGCGCATGTCGTGAAGCACATGCTCATAGTCCGCTTTGCCCATGAAACGGTCAAGTGGCGAGAAGGCCCCCGTGGCCAGCAGCTCCAGATCGCAGAGATTGCGCATCGTGATCTTGATGGACGGCAGTTGGGGCGCCCGGCGGAGCACCTCCTCGCGTGCCGCCCCGGTCAGGACCAGGTCGACGAGTTTTCCCCCATATGGTGCTATTAGCTTCGCTTTAGGCATGAATGACTCCGTTGAGATTGATGGCGCAGCCCGCAACTGGGACGCGAGGCAACCCAAGTGACTTTTGCTGGCTGAGCCCCGCAGTTTGGTGCGTGTGCGAGGCGCCATTATACTTCAAAATTCAGGTGGTGAATTTTAGCCTGAATCCAGTCGGATGAGGGCGTTGATGCAATGCGAGCAGGCAGCCTCAACCCCACTGTTATAATGCCTTCGCCATGCCCTCGAGCAGACTCCGCAATATTCTGTTCCTTCTCCTCGTCGCTGGTTTCGTCTACTATGCCTGGCGTTACATCCTTGCCACGAGCTTCGTCATCGATGGCAACCGGTACTTCGTTCTCTTCGATGATGCGATGATTTCGATGCGCTACGCCTACAACCTGGCACATGGCAATGGCCTGGTGTGGAACGTTGGCGAGCGGGTGCAAGGCTTCACCAATCCCCTGTGGGTCTTCTACATGGCGCTCCTTCACGTACTCCCCATAGCGCCAAATCAGGTCGCTCTTGCCGTGCAGATCACGGGCGCGGCGTTTTCGGCTGCCTCCTTATTGTATGTTCGCCGAATTGTCGAGCACTTCACAGGTGACCTGCTGGCAATGCTCGGCGCCGTTGCGTTGACAGCCTTCTACGCGCCGCTCAATTCCTATAGCCTACTGGGCATGGAAGTGAGTGCATTGGCTTTGCTTCTAGCGGCCTGCGTCTGGATGATCCTAAGGAACGGCAGAGAGCAGTTCACGCCGTGGCTCTACGTGTGCCTGGCAATCGGTACGCTGCTGAGGGCCGACATGGCCGTTCCATACGTTGTCATCCTGGTATTCATGCTTTTCATACAGAAGCAGCACCGGCTGAGGCATCTCGCCTGGGGACTCGGGCTGCTGATGCTTGCGCTTGGCGGTCAGGGGCTGGCATCCTATCTGTACTACGGCCAATGGCTCCCCAATACGTATTACCTTAAGGTCGAAGGCTGGCCGTTCGCGCTGCGCATCCTGCGTGGCCTATATGCCCTTGTCTGGTTTGTTTACTACTCCAACTGGATCCTGTTCTTGCTGCCGCTTTCATTGCTCTTCTTCCGCCGCGATTGGAAAGTATGGTTGTCCCTGGCAATAATCGGGGGCCAGCTCGCCTACAGCGTCTACGTGGGCGGCGACGCCTGGGAACACCACGGCGGCGCCAATCGATATATATGCATCGTGATGCCGTTGTTCTTTGCGCTGCTCGCCGTAAGCGCGGACGAATTGCGCCGTCGCGTTTCTGGATTGTTTGGCGATAGCACCCGGGCTGAGGTCGGGTCCCGCGCAGCCTGGGCCGTGTGCTTCGTGATTGCCCTGTTGAACTTCAACCTGTTATTGGGTGATTGGAAATCGATCGAGCGCTGGGAACTGGTACGTCGTCCGGACTATGTAGCCGGAAGTGACGCCAATCTCTCCACCGCGCTGGCGTTGCGCCAGACCACGGCGCCCGAAGCCAGCATTGCCGTGTTGGGCGCCGGCACGATCCCGTACCTGCTGCCCGATCATCGCGTTTTTGACATCCTGGGGAAGACCGATCCCGTGATCGCCCACGAGCCGGTGCGCACACCCATGAGCATTGCAGATGTCCCCGATATGCGCCCGGGGCACATGAAATGGGACTATGCACGGACGTTCGGCGAAATGAAACCAGACGTTATTGTGTCCATCTGGCCGGGCACCGATGAAGAGGCCGCTCCCTACCTCAAGGATTACGTGCTGGGTGTGATCGCGCCGCGAATCAAGGTCTACTTGCGCGAGGCTTCCCCCTACGTTTACTGGGACAAAGTCACTATCTCAGGCTGATCCTCTGACCGGACTCATTTGACTTTCGGATAGCGGCGATGAGCCGCATGACTCGCACGCCATCGTCGAGCGTGCAGGCAGGAGCTGCGCCCTCCTGCACCACCTCCAGGAATTTCCTCATTTCGTCTAGGAACATTACATTGCGTTCCCACGCCGCCGGGAGATTGTAGTCTTCCCACGCTTTGACCTTTGCATCATAGACGCGGCAGGTGCCCGCAACCAGGTCACAGTAAAGGCTGCCGCCCGTGCCGCTTATCTCAACGCGATGTGAAGGCGGTTGCTGGGCATAGTCGATGTGCAAGCTTCCGATGGCCCCGCCTGCGAAGCGCGCGGCCACCTCAGCCGAATCTTCCACATCCAGCTCCAGATCGCTGAGTTTTCCAAGATAGCCCCAGACCGATTCGATCTCGCCCACCAGCCACGGCAGGTAATCGAGGGAGTGGCACTGCGTGAGCAACACACCTCCTCCCAGATCCGCGCGGGCCGCATAGCCCATCCGGTAGTCCTCCCAGGGATGCCAGGCCGGCAAGTATTCGCCGAATTGCACGCGCGCCGAGAGCAGGCGACCGATGCGCCCTTCCTGAAGCCATTGGCGGGCACGAATCAAACACGGATGGAAACGAAGCTGAAAGCCAACCATGACCTTCGCTCCGGTCCGGTCCACGGCACGTTGCAGTTCGCCGACTCCATCCAGTGAATGCGATATGGGTTTTTCAAGCAGCAGGTGGCAGCCAGCCTTGGCAGCCGGAATCGCGACGTCCAGATGCAGCGCGGTGGGATTGGCGATGATCACGGCCGCGGGTTTGTGCTTCCGAAGAGCCTCGGCAAGATTCGTCTCCGCCGGGAATTCACCGATTTCTTCATCCGGCAGAGTGCTGCGATGCGATCGCAGGAGGACGACATCGCGCTCTCCCAGGGCGACCAGGTTGCGCAGGTGGCGGCGTCCGATCGATCCCAGTCCGGCGATCAGGATCTTCAACATAGGCTGCAAGAGTCATTATACCTTTCGGGCTTTCAGATCCCGGCCATGCGGATCCGTCAACGACCACAGGACAGAACCTGACTGGCAACGTATGCTAGAATTTGCCACCAAGACGGCAAGGCTGCCGGTGAGATCCCCATCCATGCGAAATCTCAGAGAATACGCGCTGATCGCTGTCCTCATCGGGATAAGCGCTGCCCCGCGATTTCCCGGCCTTGGCGATTTCACATCGATCGACGAGCCATTCTGGCTCCGGCAGAGCGCCAATTTCTATTACGCGCTTGGTCAGCGCGACTTTCAGAACACGCTGTACGAGTATCACCCGGCCGTCACAACCATGTGGATCGTGACCGGCGGGATGCTGGCATACTTTCCAGAATATCGATCCCTCGGCCAGGGATACCTCAAGCCGGGCAAGGTTGATGCGTTCCTGGCATCCCATGGCAGGAGCATGCTTGGATTGCTTGTAGCGAGTCGATTCATCCAGGTGGTCCTGGTTCTCGGCTTGCTGGCGATCGTCCACGTGATCTTGCGGCGGCTCTTTGATGGCCATCAGGCCTTCTTTGCGACGCTTTTCTTATCGCTGGCGCCGCTTCTCATCGGGCAATCGCGCCTGCTGAATCACGAGGCTATGGTGGGCTTGTTTGCCTTGATCGCATTGCTCGGCATGCTGGCCTATCTCTACACGGGACGTGGATTCGTCTGGATATTGCTCTCGGGAGTTGCGGCGGGGCTGGCCCAGCTGACGAAATCGTCCGCGGTCCCTGTCATCCCCGTCGTCGTCGTCGCGGTTGTAGTTGAAAGCCTCACCTCCCCCGGAAAAACTCTGCGCGCGAGGTCCGTTCAGGCGGTCAAGATCCTGAGCCTGTGGCTGGCCTTGGCAGCTGCAAGCTATGTCCTCTTCTGGCCCGGAATGTGGGTCGCTCCGCTGCGCATGCTTCAGGATGTCTATGGAAATGCGTTCAGCTACGCACTTCAGGGCGCGCGAGTCTCATCCCTTTCGGCCACGGCGCCCGGGGTCCCCAGCGTGCAGTCGACCATTGCCGGTATACAAGTGTATGCAAATGACCTGGTCTGGCGCACCACCCCGTTGACGGTTCTGGGCGTCGTCCTGGGAGTGGGAATCGCGATCCATGAGACCCGGATCAGGACACCGTCGATATTCCCCTGGCTTGTGCTGTATTCACTGATGCTCGCGGCCGCGTTTGTTCTGCTCTTCGGAATTCAGAGCAGTCCCAAGCCCCCGCACTACATCCTGACAAGCTATGTTTGCATGGACCTGATCGCCGGGCTGGGACTTATACGCGCCTGGGACCTGATGGCAGCGCGCTTCCGGTCATTGGGATCGCCAGCCGTCACTTGGTCGGTTCTGGGGCTGTTCCTCGCCCTCCAGCTCGGCTCGTCCCTTACCGCTTATCCATACTACATTTCATATTACGATCCGGTCGTCGAGGCTCTTGAGCCGGGAATCCAGAATCCAACGCTGAACGGTACCGGCTACGGCATCGGATTGGATCGCGCCGCACGCTACTTGTCGCAGAAACCTCATGCCCGCGGCCTCGTGGCGCTGTCTGCCAACGGGCTGGGGTCATTTTCCTACTACTTCACCGGGACGACCGTTCCGATGAATGATTTCGTCATGTCTGACCCGCAGATCGCTGAGATCGTCAAAGGCTGCGACTACGTCGTCGTGGATTACTACAATCAGAAGAGGAAGAATCTGGTCCAGGACCTGGAGGGCATCCAGCCGGAACAGACGATCTGGATCAACGGCATTGACTTCCTCCGCATTTACAGGGCCGCGGATCTGATCGCCCCGGTACAGTGAACACGCCGAAAACACAGGAAGCGACTCCCCCAATTATGAACTCACGGAAATGCAAGATCCTTGAGCTGCCGAAGATGACAGACCCTCGCGGCAATTTGTCCTTCGTTGAGGGCTCCCGACACATCCCCTTCGAGATCCAGCGCATCTTCTACTTGTATGACGTGCCCTCAGGCGCGAGGCGTGCTGGGCACGCCCTGCGCAAGTGCCAGCAGTTCATCGTAGCCATGTCCGGGAGCTTTGACCTCATAGTGGACTATGGCTCGAGTCGCGAGCGATTCAATCTTAATCGTTCGGATTGCGGATTGTACATTCCACCGATGGTGTGGCGCGAAATCGAGAATTTCTCGACCAACTCAGTGTGCCTGGTCCTGGCCTCGGAGTTTTACGACATCGATGATTATGTCGACGTCTATTCCGATTTCCTGAAGACAGTCGGAGCAGAGGGATCATGACCGTTCCCTTCCTGGACCTCAAGAGCCCCTACCTGGAACTTCGCAATGAAATGGATGAGGCCTACAGGCGCGTCATGGAGTCCGGCTGGTACGTCCTGGGTCAGGAAGTGGAGGCCTTCGAGGCCGAGTTCGCAGCCTACTGCGGCGTGCAGCACTGTGTCGGCGTGGGTAATGGCCTCGAGGCCTTGCACCTGATTCTGCGAGCTTACGGCATTGGATCTGGCGATGAGGTCATCGTACCGGCCAACACCTATATCGCCACATGGCTGGCTGTCTCCTACGCCGGCGCCACGCCCGTGCCCGTCGAACCTGATCCGCAAACGTGCAACTTGGATCCCAATCGCGTGGAGGAGGCCATCACCTCGAGGTCCAAGGCAATCCTGCCGGTGCATCTATACGGCCAGCCGGCCGACATGAGCCCTTTGATGGAAATTGCGCACAGACGCGGCCTCAGGGTCATTGAGGACGCTGCGCAGGCGCATGGAGGTTCCTATTATGGTAGGAAGTCGGGCTCCCTCGGTGATGCAGCCGGATGGAGCTTCTATCCCGGAAAGAACCTCGGCGCCATGGGCGACGCCGGCGCAGTGACGACCAATGATGACAAGTTGGCCGATGGCCTTCGAGTATTGCGCAATTATGGATCGCGCGCCAAGTACTTCAACGAGGTCAAGGGATACAACTCGCGGCTGGCTCCGCTGCAGGCCGCATTCCTGCGCGTAAAACTCAGACATCTTGACGAGTGGAATTCTCGTCGCCGGAATGTCGCAGCGACATATCTCGACGGCCTGGCCACTGTTGCGCACCTGCGGACGCAATCTGTGCCTCGTGGGGTCGAACCGGCGTGGCACCTGTTCGTGATCCAGCATCCGGAGCGGGATGCACTGCAGCAATACCTCACTGGCTTGGGCATTGGCACGCTGATTCATTACCCCGTGCCGCCGCATCTTTCACAAGCCTACGCCGAAATGGAAATTCGTCCTGGCGCGTACCCGATTACCGAGGCTCTGGCGCAGACCGTCCTCAGCCTGCCGATCGGGCCACATATCCCCGCCGATCAAGTCAGTACTGTTATCGAAGCCGTCAGATCCTTCAAGCAGTAACGTGCGGTCGGAGCTGATCCTTGCGCACAACCAGTCTCCACCACCAGTGGACCAGATCGAAGAGCGTCCGGACGACTCTGGGGATATTGAAGAACTGTGAAACGCCATACTGGCGATAGTAGTGGTGCACCGGAACTTCGGCGAACTTGAAACCGGCGTCCTGCATCTTCTTTACCATTTCGAACGTTATCGTGCCGCTTTGTGATTCCAAGCGGATCACATCGAATATCGATCGCCGCATCAGGCGGAAATCGCAGTCCACATCGCGGATCACAAGGCCGAAGGCCAGCTTCACGAAGTATTGATACGCCAGCCCGATCCAGATGCGGATGAGCGGGTCATGCCGCTTGATCTTGTAGCCGTTAACCACATCGATGCCGTTCCCCGCCACGGCCACAAGGTCAGTGAGCTCGCGCGGGTCGTATTGAGCGTCACCATCCGTGTAGAAGATCCATTCCTTGTTTGCGGTTGCGAATCCTTTGCGGAGCACGCCCCCATATCCGCTTGGGCGCTCGTTGTGAAGAACCCGCACACGCCCCGCGTATAGGCGCTCCATCTCATTCAGGATAAGCGCCGAATCATCCTGGCTGCCGTCATTGATGACCAGGACTTCAAAGTCTTCGGCGGCCAGCTCCCCGACCTGGATGGCACGAATGATCATGGTCGCGATCGTGCCGCCATCGTTGTAGCACGGGAAAAAGATCGTGAGACTCGGAAGCTTCATTACGTGGCCCCACTGTGCCGAGATGGACGTGCCGCGGCCTGCT
>DATDCZ010000032.1:0-5771 GCA_036524055.1 Anaerolineales bacterium
GCCCGGCGCTGGAGTCGATCTCATAGCTGGCCGTGGTGGGGCCGTCGGCGGTGATCTGCGCCCGGACGAAGTAGGTCGAGTCAGCCGTGCAGATGGCGCCGGAACCCTGTTCGAGATCAATGCCAACTGAGGCATTCGTTACGTTCCCGGCAACCCCGCCGCTGCCATCCTTCACCGTGATCTTGGCGTAGAACGAATTCCCACTTGCCCCGCCGGCCACCGGCATGAGGCTCCCGTTCTGCCCCTTCAGACCCCAATAGGATGCGTAGTTGCCGTTCTGGACCGGGGAGGTCAGGGGAACACTGACGTTCACGGTCTCGCCGGGTGCCACGGTCTGGCCCTGCTGGACGATCGAATAACTGGGCTGTTGGATCATCGTGGTTCCGGTTCCCCGTATATAGGACACCAGGTAGCCGCTGTCCCAAGTGCACGAACCGGCATTCTTCAGCTTCCATGTTTTCGTGAATGCCGTGTTGGCATGGACGACGGTGCCATCCGGGATCGTCACATCGGATACAAAAGCAGCCGCGTCGGTGCACGCTGCACTGGTGGGTGCGGTCGTGGGTACCGCGGTGGACGCAGGATTGTCAGCCGGCAGCGTAAAGACGGCGCTCACGCCGTTGGCCGTGACCGTATAGCTGCCCGCCGGCAGATTCCGGGTGTCCAGGGCGATCGTGGTCTCGAAAGGCGTCACGACCTGGGCACAGCCGCGATCATTCGGACTGAGGGCGACGACCGAGATCTTGAAGACGTTTGAGGCGAACGCCACCTGGCTCTCGCCAAGCGTGGCGCAAGACTCTGTCAGATGCCCGCGAACGACCGCGCTGACCTGCACCGGGCTGCCCTGCCCGATTTGGATCTCGACGCTCTCGACGGGCGCCGGGGCCGAGCTCAAGCCTGCGGGTGTGTTGCTGACAGGCGCCAACGAACTGCATGCAGCCAGCAAAATGCCGAGCAGGATGGTAAGACTTGCCAAGTTCCGAAGCTTTTTCATTCACGTGTCCCTTCCCATAGTTGCGAACATCCGTATTGACTCGGTTCGGACACAAAATGTTCCGCCCGGGAAGGTCATCCCGGACGGGCGAAAACAGGGCGGAACAACGCCGGGGCGCGGAAGCGCCGGATCAATCCCGGCGGCTGTTGTGCTTTACGCTGAGCAAAGCGGCTTCAAGACGGCTGCGCACGTGCAGCTTGCCCAGCACGTTGGTCATATAGTGTTTGACCGTCTTCTCAGCCAGGCTGAGGCGTCTGCCGATCTCGCGATTGGTTAATCCCTGCGCCACAAGTTCCAGGATCTGCGCCTCGCGGACAGTCAGTTCCTCGAGGGCGTCCGGCGATCTATTTCCCGTCAGTTCCTGCAGGACGCGGCCGGCAAGCGCGGCCGAGATGTACACATCGCCGCCCGCAACTGCCCGGATAGCCGCGCCCAGCTCCCGGGCAGATATGCCCTTCAACAGGTAGCCGCGCGCGCCGCCTTTGAACGCGGCCAGCAGGTCATCTTCATGTTCCGAAACAGTCAGCATGACGACTTTCGTCGCCGGACACGCCAGCGAGATCTGTCCCACGGTGGTGAGGCCGCCCTGACCAGGCATGGCGATGTCCAGCAAGAGCACGTCCGGCAGCAACTCGCGGGTGAGGCGCAGCGCCTGCTCACCCGAGGCGGCCTGACCCACGACAGTGATCCCGGTCTTGTTGGTCAGGGAATGAACAACGCCTTCTCGAAACAGAGGGTGGTCGTCAGCCACGATGACGCGGATCGGATCAGTCGCCATCGACGTCGGGCGCTCCCAGCGGCAGCGCGGCGCGCACCCGCGTCCCGCGTCCGGGTTCGCTGTGCATCTCGAATAGGCCGCCCAGGATCTCCACACGTTCACGCATGCCCGCCAGGCCAAGGTGCTCAGGGCCGACGGCGCCCGCATCGAAACCGTCCCCGCTATCCGCCACCTCGGCCAGCAATTGGCCATCGCGAAAATCGATCTTCACCTGTTGATCCGCTCCATCCGCGTGGCGGTAGCCGTTGGACAGCGCCTCCTGCAGGACGCGATAGAGAGTGATCTTGACGGATAGAGGCGCCTGGTCCGGAATATCGCCATGAGCATAGCGGACGGTGGCTCCAGTCTTGTGCTCGAAATCCCGCACGGCTCGCTCGGCAGTCTCGGCCGGGGAGAGCGAATCAATTTCGGGCAGGCGCAGGCCGGCCAGGGTGAGGCGCAGATCGGCGAGGGCGGATTGAAGCGCAGTGCGGATCAACTGGAAGTCCTTGCCGGCAGCGCCCCGCTTGCGCAGCGCCACCCGGCAGGATTCACAGATCTCCGCCAGTTCATCGATCCTGAGCAGGGCCAGCGCCAGGTCCTGCCCCGGGCCGTCATGCAGGTCGGCGCTGATGCGGCTAAGGAATCTTTCGTTCAGCGCGGTCGTGCGCGCCGCCGCACGGCTGACACGGTTGTGCAGCTGCTGATTCTGTTCCAGCAGCCCACTGAGCTGCGTGACCGTTTGCTGCAGCTCGCGCTGTTGAGTATTGATGGTCCTGTTCGCCCCGTGGATCAATCTAAGCAGCAGCAGGTAAATGACGGCCGCGCATATGCCCAGGACGATCCACAGCCGGGTTTGTGCGACGCGAATGCGGGCGTTGAGCGCATCGACGGTTTGATAGAACTCGATGACGCCGACGATCTCCCCGGGGTTCGAGCCTGTAAGCGGCGCGTACGTCTCGATCAGTTCGGACCAGCGCTCACGCTCGTGGGCATCCTGCGGCTGCGAGAGGTCGCTCAAGCGCGCGGTCACGTTTCCTTGCAGGGCCTCGGCCAATCCGCCTTCCACAGGAAATTGCAGGCCGACCAATTCGGGCTCATTGCTGTACAGCACGCGGCCATCGGCTGACCAGATCTTGTAAGCCGCCAGGCTGCGGCCCAATGGTGAATCCCCGAGCAGAGCAGACACTTCTTCAGCGTGACCGGCGGACGTGGTCCCCGGCTGCAGCGCGTCCTGCAGATGGTGGCTGAGCAGGCTGTCCACATACAGGGCTGTCAGGTCCGCGGTGCGTCTCATCACACCGTTCTGAATCTGTTCCCCTGTCCAGGCGCCGACGGCGAACAACGCGCCGAAGATCAAAAAGAAGCTCCACAGCGAAAAACGCTGCGTCAGGTTGAGGCGGGTAAACATGCTCACACAGACCCCATTGGTCAAATTCTATACCCCTTTGGGCCGCGGCGTGATGGACCAAGGTCCGAAACGCCATAGCCCTTTGGCTCACGCGCCGGAGACCGTCGTACGTTCCTCCTGAAAAGCAAATGAGAGAGAATGCACGCGGCCGGCTCACCCGGCGATGCAGAGCGGCGGAAAGTTGCCAGCGCTTATCAACCTGGCGGGCACTACATCTTAAGCAGAAGCGAAAGGACGGAAATCCATGCGCATGCCTGAGGGGAGAATGTCACATCACACTATGAGGGTATCTGGTCTCTTCGGAACACTTTTGGCTGGAACGTTGATCCTGGCCGCCTGCGCGGGCCAGGGTCCCGCGGGGCCGCAAGGACCCGCAGGACCGGCGGGGCCGGCAGGCGCAGCGGGTTCGGCGTTGACCGATGAGCAGGCCACCGCCGTCGCCGCGGCGGGAAATCTCGCGGCGATACAGTTCCCTGCGTTGGACGAGCAACGCCGCGGCTGCCCTGCGTGCCACGTGTTGATCGATCCGGCCAGCGGAAAGTACACGCTTGCGTTTGAAGCACATGAGCGAGCCGAGGCGCGCGGTGAAGAGCACCCGGATGTCGCTCCGGACGGGACCTCCATCAAGCCGACCGATGATGTGAACGTAACCGTCTGCCTGCAGTGTCATGCCGCGGGCACGGGCGACCGCGCCAATCGCGGCAACATCGCACCCTTCGCCCTGCGCGACATCGTGCATCCGGCGCACATGGGCAGCCAGTATTTCAAGCTGCACTATGGCGGCGAGTGCTTCACCTGTCACAACGTGGGGACCGACGGCAAGTGGTACCTGTTGACCCTCAAGGTTGAGGTCAACGAGAAGGGCGTACCGGCGGATGATGAGGCACTGCCCATCCCCGGCGCGGTGCTGATCAATCCATAGAGACCCGCAACAGCACTTGCCGCGGCTCTATCCTTAATGGGTCCGCATCTCCCATCGCCAAAGGGGAGCTGCGGACCCGATCGTGTTACTGGGAATTCCGGCGTGAGCGTGCGGCAGGCGAGCCTCTGCCGTCTGATCGCCTAGATCCAAATGCCCGGCTGGCTCAAACCGCGGTCCCCATGCAGATGGAAGCGTCCGTCGTATCCGCTGCCGTCCGGCATGGTGGCGCCGATCAAGCAAGCGGCCCGGCGCAGCTGCTCGTCGCGCACGTGGGCGCCGCGCAGATTGGCTCCGCGGAGGTCCGCACCGGACAGATCGGCCTCGGCGAATTTCTCACCTCCCAGCCACATCGAGAGTGTCGCGCCTTCGAGATCGGCGTGATCGAGCTTCGCCCCGCGCAGATCCACGTCCAACCAGGTAGTATCGCGCAATGAGGCGCGGGATAACCGCGCCCGGCGGAAATCCTCCCAACAGAAGAACGCGCCGTCCAGGTTGCGCCCCTCCAGGGATCTCCTGGCGGCGGTCTGATGCACTGACATTCCGTCCGCCACTAGTCCGGGCGTTGTCCGTTTCACCGCGCCTTTGCGCTCCCAGTTCGAGGCCGCCTCGCCCTCTGCCGCCCGCGGCGCGAGCCACCCGATACGCAGAAGCTTGAGAACCAAACCCGCGCCGATCAGTGCGGCTAGTAGTACAGGCAGCGCGAAGTTGGGGAGCTGGATGCTTGCGTTCTCGATAAAGCCAGCTGCTATGCTGAGCATGGCAAATCTCCTATGCGCCTGCCGTCTCCAATTGGATCAACGCGGGGCTGAGCGGGCTTGATATACCGGTCGCCATAACCCTCCCGCATACTGTGCGCCCTGCGGAGCCATTTGCGGTGACAGCTCGCCTTCGCGTTGGAGCCACCGCAGCGCCATCGGGTATTCAGGCTCTGCAATTACGAACAGCCGGCCCCAGGCCCATTCGCCGTCCTTTTCGATGCAGGTCTGAAAGGTCACGTGGCCCCTGCCCATGTAGACCTTTCGAAAGACGCCCTCGGCGTCCGTGCCTTTTCCAGTGTCCAGATCGGTGAATTGGCTGAGCGGGCTCTGGGGTGTCGTGGCCTGGTAGCGCTGAATTTCGGATACCCAGTAGCGCTCGACGTGCCCGTCGCCATATACCAGCAGCACGGGCTGCCCCAACGTGAGCATCTGGAAATCCTGCCCGGCCGACCAGTTGTGCGCCAGTAGTCCGATGACCCCATACCAGGCGGCAGTGCCAAATTGAGTGATCGTCCCCGGCACATCGAATACATCCATGCTCGTCACCTGCTGCAGGACGGGATCCGCCAGGATGCCGGGCACATATACGCCGCGCAGCACTTTGCGATTACCGTCTTGCACCTGGGCGATGAACTCCTCCAGCGTGGGCAGCGAGATATGGTCGCGGTTCGGCGCAGCCGCCACCGGCAGCGTCACAAAGTTCAAGGCGAGAATGAGCGATACGAGTACTACCCCACACCGTCGCCCAATTGCTCTGCGAAATGGCACGCTCACACCTCCACACAGGGCGCCTCCCCTTATTGGGAGAGGCTGCCAACGCGCTGGCCTCGGCAGCTTGGCTTCTCTGTGTGGCGGCGATGGGCAACGATGCAGGCTACGACGATCTGGCAAGCTGGATCACTGCTGTAACCGAGACCCGCTGGCTTTGC
>DATDCZ010000033.1:0-4707 GCA_036524055.1 Anaerolineales bacterium
GGCCTCGCGGTTGCAGATAAGTTGCCTTTTAGAGAGCGCCAAGGGTCTGCGACAGATGGGACCTTCGGCACGCTATAGAAACCGTAGACGCATGAGGCATATTTACCCGTAGCTTCGGAACCTCATAGACGCAAGATCACGCGATATACGGGAGAGACGCCGAAAGCCTGAACTCTGGATCAGTTGATAAAGCTTCGCTTGACCGAGCCATACTGAGAAGGCCCTCAGTGTCTGCGACGGATCAATGGCTGCGATTGTCGAAGGAGTGCAGCCCGCATGTTGTATGATTGTGACAGGCGCGAGATGCCTCGCGCGCACGCGGCGAAGCCCCATGCCGACTCAGAATCCGCCCTCCGATGATCCCACTCCTGATGAACTCGACACCGGGACCGTCTGCATCGCCAACATCAGTCCTGCCGAGCGTCGCAAGCGCCTGAGGTTCGGCGTTATTTCGTTCGCCTTCGCCCTGGCGGGGCTGGCGTCGCTCATGGCCGTCCATGCGGACCGGCTGTGGCGCGTGCCGTTGTTCCTGCTGTTCTTTGGAGCAACGGTCGGCTTCTTCCAGTGGCGCGACAAGACCTGAGTGAACCTTGCCCGGCGCAGTTCGCGCCAACTGACGGATGTGGTGGAGAAGATCGAGGACCCGGCTGAGCTGGCCCAGGTGCGGTGGCAGGCGCGCCGCGTGTACATCAAGTCTGTGCTGGCGGCCCTGGCTCTGACGCTGCTCGCGCTGGCGCTGCCCGTGTGATCCGGGCTCCTGCAGAATCCTCCGGCGGCCGTTCGCCAGGAATGCATATGGAAATCAAATTCGATCGCACGATTGACAATCTGCTGGACTTCAACCTGTATCACATGGCGCATTCGCCCGGCGAGCGCAGGCAGTGGCTGGGTGCGCGGGTCATAACCACCATGCTCACGACATTGTTCGCGGTCATACTCAGCATGTGGGGGACGACCTCGCTGCAGCCTCTATACCTGGTGCCGGCTGCGCTTGCGGGGTTGGTCGTGTTCCTTATCTTCCCGGCGGTTGCGCGCTGGTCGGCAAGCGGCCGAATCCGCCGGATTCTCAAGGAGGGGGACAACGACTCGATCTTCGGTCCTCAAACCATTTCGTTCTCCGCGGAGGGGATCTTCGCGAAGAACCGGTCGGGCGAAAGCAGGTTCAATTGGTCTGCGGTGAAGAAATTCAGTGAAAACGACCGGCATTTCTTCCTCTACACGAGTTCGTACCAGGCGCTGGTCATTCCCAAGCGATGTTTCGAGTCTGGCGAGGAGATACAGGCCTTCCGGGAGCTGATCGACCGCTTCCGCCAGAAGGTTTGATCCTTCGCCTTCGCTCAGGACAGGTGCGACGTTCGCGTGACAAGAAACGCTCTCCGTGAGGAGAGCGTTTATGTTCTCAGGACTTGGCGTTTTCGGTGCCGGGGTCTTTGGGCTTGTGCTCGTCCTGGCCGCCGCGCATGCCGTCACGGAACGAGCGTATGCCCTTGCCGATCTCACCGGCGACGCCTGCGATGCGACCCGGTCCGAATAGAAGGACCACGATGACCAATACGATGAGCAGTTCAGGTATGCCAATATCGGGCATTTCAACTCCGGAGCGCTAGTCTAGCACAAGTGCGGCAGGCCGAACATGGAGGGTTGGCGAAGCTCAGCAATCTCTAATGGCGGGCGCGCAAGCACCTCTGCCAGCGGACGGACGGGGCCAGGACGGGTCCGAGGGCTCGTGTGCTACCTTGCATTTGCCAGAAAGCGGCGGCGTTGCGTGATCGGCCCTCGTCTTCCTCGGCTGCAATGCGGCTGGCCGCATTCAAAGTGGAATGTCTAGGGCAGATTGAGCAAGATGACGCCGCCCTTTGCGGGAAGCACAATCTCGGTCAGTTCCGAACCATCATTAAACGCCGGATCGTGCTCTCCCAGGATCTTTCGATAAGTACCGACCAGGTCAACTTGCGCGGAGACCCCTGAGGGATTAAGCAGAACTATTCCGTTTTGAAAATCCCGCCTCCACACCAGCTTCTTGGCCCGTTTGTCATTGTCAACAAGGAGGGCTGCCAGCGTTTCATTCTTGTCGGCGACATTGTATGCCGGCCCCTGCGGCATGCCCAGATATCCTTTGGCGGACAGGGACTGCTCGGCCTTTCCCGTTGAAAAGTCTACAGAATACTCGTCATACCACCAGGTTGCCTCGTATCCACCCCAGGCATCCGGGTCCTGCGGATTGGAGCAGGCGAAGTACCCGTCGAACATTAGGGATGAGGCGAGCACATACCTCAGATGGTCATAGTCCTCGCCCGTGCAATAAGCCAACATCAACGGCATCTTGGGTTCCAACGAGGCCTGTTGGATCAAATAGTAAGCGCGCATGCTTTTCATCCAGTCGATGCCATGGTCTTCCCAGTGCAGGAAACCTTCGATCTGGCGTCCATTGAGCAGGTTGGCGAGGATCGTATCGGACTTCGCATTCTCTTCCAGCCTCAGGCCCCCATCCCAACCACCATTGCCCGTGATGAGAGATCCCGTGGGGAATATCCTGCGCGTCTCGGCCAGCAATGTTCGCAAGCCGCCATTCATTGCAGCCTCCAGCTCAGCCGTGGTGTCGCCCTTGCCATCGCCATTGGAATCAACGGGTCCACTGGGAGGGTGGTCAGTCCGAGTTGCCAGCCACCACTTTTCAGTCGTTCCATCATAGAATATGCCGTCGAACAGGCCGCCCTTCATAGCGGCCTCGTTCATGTAATTGGGTATGAAGGTGTTCACGTCCGTCGACAAGTTGAGCATGATCGACCAGGAGCCGCTGTCCTGATAATAGAAGATGGGGTACGGATCGCCGTGTACATCCTTCATCGCCCACTCGGGTTTCAATTGAGAAATGAACGCGGTGGTGGTCTGTGCGCGTGCACGCGGATTGAATTCCTGCACACTCTTCATGACCAAAACCACGGCGTTCGGGTTGTGCGAGCGTATCAGCCCGGATGGTCCCAGCATCAACCATTCAGAAACTGCAAACTCGGGGGTCACGAGAAGCAAATCCCAGTTGGGGTACTGCGCCAGCGGGTCCGCCGGCGGATCGTTGTCCTGACTGATCAGGAACAGCTTCGGGAATGTATGCGAGCCCAGGCGCTCTGACAGCGACTTGGGCGCCGCGCTTGGCCGGGCAATCGGCTGGTCGATCTGTCCATCCGGGCTCAGTGCCCAGACGCGGATGTCGTCCACACAAAGCACAGCTCGCGGCGAAGTCCCAAAACCGGCTTTCCCCTGGGGCCGCTGGGTATCGATGGCCTCCCCGATTAATTGACCGTCAATCAAGAACCGGATCTTGTTGCCCGCCGCCTCCATCCGGAATGTGTGCCAGAAATTTCGCCTCGCGTGGAATTGGCTCTCCCCGAAGACATGCGCGGTTGGACCGTACACGAGATTGGCGAACTGATCATCATATACCAGCTGCCCGTGGTAGCCCTCGGTATATCTATCCGCCCGGGCAAGAATTGAAGAAATGGAATAGACGGTTGTCATGTTCGTTCGCATCTCAACCGCGTAATCTCTCCACAACTCTGATCCAAACTCGACTGTCAACCACTCGTCTATCTTCTGATTGCACAAGATGGAATTCCCCGAGGCTTCCTTCACCACATCCCACTGCGCCTTGTCGAGGATGTGGAGGCCCTCCAGAGAGCCGCTTTCGAAATCCTGGCTGAACAACAGGGCAGCTTGCTGGGCCTCCCTGGCGAGATCTTGCGTCGGCAGTGTTGTCACCGTCTCTGTGGGCAACAAAGTGGGCGCGGGCTGCGTCGCGGTCGGGGCCGGGACGACGGACGACGTCGCCGCCGCGTTGCAGCCGTTTGTCAAGAGGATCGAGAAAGCGCAGAAGGCTGCAAGTCTTCTCATGTTCCCTCGCAGAGGATCGTAGCGGAGGCCGTGGCGGTCCGCACTGCATCGTAGAAGCGGTCGCAGGCCGGGATGTTGCGCATCTGTCGAGTCAGGTGGGCCTTGATGATCGGCGTGTAAGCCTGGCGATTCCGCTGCCGATCCAGAGTCCAGTTCGAAGTGTCTATCGGATCGATGAAGACGGTTGCCGGCATGTGCTATCCTTCCACCCCAACGCACTCCAATGATAAGTCGAATCGCCTGCGTCTCCGCCCCGGCGCACGCACTCATTACAATTGCCGTATGAAACGGTGACAGAAATCAACCCCCGATCCAAGTTGGGGCGTAGACGGTTCAGTTGGTGCGAACACACGAGACGGAGATGAAGATCAGCGCCAGGCGCATGCTCAAAGGCAGGATCAAGCAGATCAACTGGGTGGCGGTCGACTAATGACGCGAACGTTGCCTGGAAATAAAAAGAGCCCCCGGAAACGGGGGCTCTTCATTCTGCAGGAGCTATTCTGTCACCAGGCTCCACGCGGCAGGCAGGGCCAGCGCGGCGGCGAGCAGCTTGATCGCGTCGCCGATGAGGAAAGGCAGCACCCCGAGGCTGATAGCCTTACCCAGGCTCCCGAAAAGGATCGCCAGCCATGAGGCGCCGCAGACGTAGATGATCAGCGTGCCGGCGAGGAACGGGAGCAGCGACGTACGCAGGCTGCGTTCCAGTCCGCGCTCAGCCAGCAGACCGATGACGTAGGCGGCGATGACGAATCCGAGCAGGTAGCCCGCGGTGGGTCCGCTGAGGATGCGCAGTCCGCTGCCTCCGCCGGCGAAGAACGG
>DATDCZ010000034.1:0-44374 GCA_036524055.1 Anaerolineales bacterium
CGTGTCCAGGTCGCCATTGGATCCCAGAAGTTCTTCATGGACACGTTCAACAATCCGTTCCTGGAGCTTCCCGCGATCGGCTCCAAGACACAGATCACTTGCTCGCGTGAAGCTGTCCTGGTCCTGACTCACTGATCCGCCGCTGCGCGAGATCGGCGGGGCAACGCCTACACTTCCGCCTCACGCAGGAGGATGGTTCATGTTTCGTCGCTTGTTCGGAAAACGCGAGAACATCTTTGTCAAGTTGATTCGCGAGCAGGCCTCCCTGACGCTCGAGGGCATGGAGGCTCTGAAGACCTACCTGGCCACCGGAGATCCCGAAGCGTCGGCGCTCCTGAACACCAAGGAAAAGGCAGCCGACGAGGCCAGGCGAATTCTCATTGACGAGCTCAACAAGACTTTCGTCACTCCCTTTGATCGCGAGGACATCTTTTCGCTCTCGCGCACCATCGACGATGTCCTGGACTATGGCTACAGCACCGTCAGCGAAATGGAGATCCTGAAAGTCAAACCCACGTCATACATGCAGCGCATGTCCTCACTGCTGCGGGACGCGGCCTACGAGATCTTCATGGCGGTGGAAAGACTCACGGATCATCCCGGCGTCGCCAATGACCATGCTCAGCGCGCCAAGGCGCTTGAGAATCGCGTGGAGGATGTCTATCGCGAGGCTGTCGCTGACCTTTTCAGCGGTGCCGAGGACATCCAGCACGTCGTCATGATGCTTAAGCTGCGCGAGGTCTACCGTCACCTGAGCAACGCGGCCGATCGGGGCGATGAGGCCGCCAATGTTATTGCTGACATCGTCGTCAAGCTGACTTAGGCCACGAATCTCCCATGACGCCCATCCTTGTGGCCACTATTGTCTTGGCCCTGGCTTTCGACTTTCTTAATGGCGTCCACGACTCCAGCAACGTCGTCGCTACAATGATCTCCTCGCGCGCTATGCCGCCGCGTGTCGCCCTTGGCACCACAGCAGTCGCCAATTTTATCGGTCCGTTCGTCTTTGGCGTTGCCGTGGCCACGACCATTGGGCACGAGGTTGTTGAGGCCACTTCCATCAATGCCAACGTCATCCTGGCCGCCCTCCTTAGCGCAATCATTTGGGACTTGCTGACGTGGTGGCTGGGATTTCCCAGCAGTTCTTCGCACGCGCTCATCGGAGGGATTCTCGGGGCCGTCCTTGTAGGAGCAGGTTGGCAGGCCATCGAATTGCGGGGCCTTGAAAAAGTCCTGATAGCCCTGTTTACATCGCCGATCATAGGCTTCCTTTTCGGATACCTGGCGCATCGGATTATCATCGCACTGAGTTGGAGCGCGACACCGGCCATCAACCAGTGGTTCAAACGCGGGCAGGTGTTCACTGGCCTTGCCCTGGCCCTTAGTCACGGCACAAACGATTCGCAGAAGACAATGGGCATCATCACGCTGGCACTCGTGACGGACGGTTTCCTGGATACGTTCTCCGTGCCGGTGTGGGTAATTCTCATCTGCGCTTCGATGATTGCCCTGGGGACAGCCGTCGGGGGATGGAAGTTGATCCGGACCCTGGGCGGGAAGATCTTCAAGATTCGTCCGCTGGATGGCTTCACATCACAACTGGCATCGGCGACCGTCATTGTTGCAGCCTCACTAGTCGGAGGCCCGGTGAGCACCACGCAGGTGGTGAGCTCTTCCATCATGGGGACAGGTTCTGCTGAGAGAGCCAACAAGGTCCGCTGGAATGTTGCTGGGGAAATTGCGATTGCGTGGCTCTTGACCATCCCGGCTTCCGGGCTCATGGCGGCCGGCCTCTATTTTGTACTTGCCCGCTTCCTCCCCTGAGCTGCTGCACCCCAGGAACGGCCAGGCGCATGCCTCGTTAGGTAGAGATGGAGGCATGCATTAAGTCAGATTCCTCCTAAGTGGTGCCGGAAGTAGTAGGACCGGCCGCCATATCCTGCGAACGGAGGTGTTCCCATGTCCCTCAAAGGTAGAACCTACGCCATTCTCGTCGCCGACGATGTTGAAGACCTTGAGTATTTCGTGCCGTCCATGCGATTGCAGGAGGAGGGCGCCCGTGTGCTGACGGCCGCCATGGATTTGAAACCGCTGCGCGGCAAGAATGGCGTGCCGATCGTTCCGGATACTCTGATCGAATCACTGCAGGCCGAACAACTCTCGGGCTTGGTGATTCCCGGTGGTTGGGCACCCGACAAACTGCGCCGGCATGCATCGGTCACTGAATTGGTGCGCAAAATGCACGCGGCCGGGAAACCCCTTGGCATCATCTGTCATGGCGGGCTGGTGGCCATTTCGGCCGGTATCGTAAAAGGGCACCGGGCCACGGGCTCATTGGGAATCAAGGACGACCTGGTCAACGCGGGTGCCACGTGGATCGATGAACCTGCCTTCCGTGATGGAAACCTGGTGTGGGGCAGGATCGTTGCCGATATACCCGCGTTCTGCCGGGAACTCATGCAGGCATTCAAGGATTCGGCAGCCTAGCTCGACTTCAATTCAGCCCACTGCCCCAAGGATGCCACGGCGGAGCTCGGAAGATTTCCGCTGATTGCCTCGTCCATAGGGCATAGAGATCAAGTTCACCGGCCAGATCGGACCGCGAGTTTTGCCCCGTGCGGCCGCGGTCAGCCGATCAGGCTTGCCGCTCTTTCGCCTTTATGAGTAGAAAGGTTACGAGAATGAAGCCTTCCACCAAGCCATCAGATTCTGAGCTCCGCAAGCTGCTGACTCCTGAGCAGTACGAAGTAACGCAGCACGAAGCGACGGAACCTCCATTTCGCAATGAGTATTGGGACAATAAGCGCCCGGGAATCTATGTCGACGTTGTTTCCGGCGAGCCACTCTTCAGCTCATTGGACAAATATGACTCGGGCACCGGTTGGCCGAGCTTCACGCGACCCCTTGAACCCGATAATATCGTGTCACATACTGACTTCAAGCTGATATTGCCAAGGACCGAGACGCGCTCGCGCCACGCGAATTCGCATCTGGGGCATCTATTCAACGACGGCCCGGCTCCCACCGGCCTGCGTTATTGCATGAATTCAGCTGCCCTGCGTTTCATCCCGGCGGAAGAGCTGGAACAGGCCGGCTACGGAGAATACGCCGCCCTGTTCCGCACCGTCAAGTAGCTGCACGCCCGGCCCGTATCCTTTACCTGATCTTCACATTTGCTTTACGTCCCCTTCATTCCGGGACCCTATACTCGCCCCTGCCTGGGGACGAGGCGTCCCCACATATCGAAGGAGGCGTAATGAATTCGGTAGTGAAGACAATTCTCATTGTTTTGGCTGTGGTCGTTGTGGCCGGCGCCCTCTTCATTGCGGGCTATGCTTTCGGCCGACCGACACTTCCGTTTGCCCGACCGGCGGTACCAGCCTATGCAGCTGATGGTGACTACTATGGCCCCGGACCGCGAATGATGCAGGGATGGGGTGGACCCGGCATGATGCGGGGATGGCGTGGCGGGGGCACTGGACCCGGAATGATGGGCAGCGGCGAATACGGCTACGGCATGGGCCCCGGCATGATGGATCGCTACGGCTGGGGTGGAGCGCCGTCGGCAAGTGCCACACCCCTAACCCTGGACGAGGCTCGACAAGCCGCCTCGGCATACATTGACGGGCTCGACATCCAAGGACTCGAGATCGGTGAGGTGATGATCTTCGACAACAATGCCTACGTGGTGGTCAATGAGACGGCCACCGGCATCGGCGCATTCGAGCTCCTTGTCGATCCTATCTCCAAAATTGCCTATCCGGAACATGGCGCTAATATGATGTGGAATCTCAAGTACGGCGGCATGAACCATGCGGGCATGATGGGGCGCGGTGGGATGATGGGCTACTGGCAGCCCGGGAACTCCACGCCCAGCGACGTATCGGCCGAAATGCCTGTGGGCGTCGATGCCGCCCGCGCGGCTGCGCAGGCGTTCCTGGACCAAAGCGGATTTGAAGCCACCGTGTCACAAGACCCGGTGACGTTCTACGGCTACTACACCTTCGATTATGAGAAGGCGGGGAAAGTCGCCGGCATGCTGAGCGTCAATGGCTACAACTCGGCAGTCTTGCTGCACACCTGGCATGGCGCTTTCATAGAAGAGGCAGAGTAGTTGATCCATTGGAGCCCTTGGAGCGCGCTCCCGTACAGGTGCAGCGCGCTCTCTTGTGTCAGTTACCCGTTACAATTCGCGCCGGATTGCGCGCTGAGGTCTGAAAATGCCCCGGATCCTGGTCGTTGATGACGAACCTTCCATCGTGAGACTCGTGGATGCATACCTCAAGCCCGAGGGTTACGAGGTGTTGACGGCGTCCGATGGACCGTCGGGTTTGAAGGCGGCGCGTGCCTTCAAACCCGACGTTCTCGTCCTCGACATCATGCTGCCCGGGATGGATGGGCTGGAGCTCCTGCAGCAACTGCGTCGGGAGTCGCAGGCCTACGTGATACTGCTCACTGCCCGGACAGAGGAAATTGATAAGCTCGTCGGGCTATCCGTCGGGGCCGACGACTACGTGACGAAGCCCTTTAGCCCGCGGGAGTTGGTGGCGCGCGTCAAGGCGGGTCTCCGGCGGCTCCAATTCAACCCTGTCGCAGCCGGACCCGCCATTCTCGCTTTCCGCCACTTGCGCCTCGATTCTGGCGCTCGTCGGGTTATGGTCGATGATCGGGCTGTCGAGCTGACCGCGATCGAGTTCGACCTGCTGCGTGTGCTGGCGGAGAATCGCGGACGCGTTCTCACTCGCGAACAGCTCCTGGAGAAGGTCTGGGGTGGAGCGTATTTCGGTGAGTTGCGCGTCGTCGACGTGCACCTCGGCCACGTCCGGCAGAAACTGGGGCGTCCCGAACTGATATCCACAGTTCGCGGCGTTGGTTATCGCCTGGAAGATGAATTGACGTAGCAATTGCGAGGCCGAATGGTCAACTACCTCCGCAGGCATCTGGGGGCCAAGCTCTTCCTCTCCTATTTGGCCGTTATGTTCGTCGGGCTGATAGTGCTGGTCACCGTCAGCCAGTTCGCACTCCCATCCTCGTTCGATCGCCATATGCTGCGCATGATGGCAGGCCCTGGCATGATGGATCCCGGTCAGGATTTTGGGGCGATGGGTTGGCCGTACGGGCAGGGTCCTGCCTTCCGTGGGCAGCTCTTCGTCGATTACCGCGCCGGCTTCAACGATGCGCTGAAGGCGGCAGGCGCCGTTGCCTTGCTGGTAGCTCTGATCCTCAGCCTGTACCTCAGCCGCAGCGTCACGCAGCCGATCCAAGCCATGTCGAGCGCCGCCCAGCGGATTTCCGCGGGCCAATATGGAGAACGCGTATCGGTTTCAGGACAGGATGAGCTATCGCAGCTGGCGGCGCGCTTCAATGACATGGCGGGAAAGCTGGAAGAAGTCGAATTAATGCGTCGGCGCCTGATCGCGGATGTGAGCCATGAGCTGCGCACGCCTCTTACGGCGATCCAGGGATCAGCAGAAGGCCTCATCGATGGTATCTTGCCGCCCTCGGTTGAGACATACGAGCAGATTCATAGTGAAGCGCAGCGTCTCAATCGTCTCGTGGACGACCTGCAGGAGTTGAGCCGCGTCGAGGCAAGTGCCTTCGAGTTGCAGGTTCAGCCCGTCCAGGTGGAGCCCCTGTTTCGAACCGTCATCAAACGCCTGCGTCAGGTCGCGGCATCGAGGGGCATAAGACTAGAATCGGCGCCGCTGTCCGCACTTCCGGCAATTTCGGGCGACGAGGATAGACTGCTTCAGGTTCTCTCGAACCTGACCAGCAATGCGATTCAGTACACCCCGGAGGGCGGTAAGGTCACCCTTTCTGCCCGGCGCGTCGCGAATGAGGTTCAGATCTCCGTCCAGGATACCGGTGCCGGGATTTCCCCGGAACATCTTCCCCGCATCTTCGACCGCTTCTACCGCATCGATAAATCACGCTCGCGGCAGGCAGGTGGCGGAAGCGGCATTGGACTCACTATTGCGCGTGCCCTGGTCGAGGCTCACGGCGGCCGAATATGGGCCGAGAGCGAAGGCACAGGCAAGGGAAGTACGTTCACCGTTGCATTGCCTGCATCTTCATAGGGCCAATCGGTGGCGGATGAGCAAAGGGCCGACCTGTATGGGTCGGCCCTTTGCTCTGTGTACCTCAAGGGATAGTGGCTCGGAACGCCTTGCCCGGTGTTCAGCCCACGATTTGCCTAGGCCCCATACAGCTTCCGATGCACGATGCTCAGCGCCCGAACCTGCTCCGCAGCGTGATAGGAGGACCGGACCAATGGGCCGGACTCAACCCACTTGAATCCGATTTCCAGCCCATAGCGCGTGATCTCCACAAACTCTTCCATCGTGTAGTAGCGCGAGATGGGGAGGTGCTTCTTGCTGGGCTGCAGGTACTGGCCCACGGTGAGGATATCCACACCCCACGCGCGCTGGTCGCGCATTACCGCCTTGATCTCGTCCAATTCCTCGCCCAGTCCCACCATGATGCCGGACTTGGTCAGGACATCTGGGTCAAGTTGCTTCGCGTGGGTGAGCGTGCGCGCCGCCCAGTCATAGTTGTCCTGGGGTTGCACCTTCTTGAAGAGCCGGGGTACGGTCTCAACATTGTGGTTGAGGATTTCCGGCCGGGCCTCCATAACGATCTTCAGCGCCTGAACGGAGCCCTTGAAATCCGGGATCAGGACCTCGATGGAACAGCCCGGCAGCACTTGGCGTATACGGCGGATCACCATGGCAAAAATAGGGGCACCGCCGTCGCCGCGATCGTCCCGGTTGACGGAAGTGATCACCGCGTGCTTCAACTCCATTGATTTCACGGCCTGGGCGACGCGCTCTGCCTCGCCCCAGTCCATCAATGTCGGGCGCCCATGCTTGATGTCGCAGAAACCGCAAGTCCGGGTGCACACATCCCCCAGCATCAGGAACGTCGCAGTTCCGGAACCCCAGCACTCGCCCATGTTGGGGCACATCGCCTCTTCGCATACCGTGTGGAGCGACTTGGAGCGCATCAGTACCTGCAGGCGTTCGTAGGTCTCGCCTGCCGGTGCGCGCACCTTGATCCACTCGGGCCGGCGAAGCGGCCGTACCTCAGCGGCCTCGTCCTTAATGCGATCTCGGGTCGGAACAGCACTCATGATGTCGGTTCTTTGATGGGTTTCAGATCTTGCGAACCGTCAGGTGAATCCCTCGGACCTCGACGACTTTGACCTTGTCGCCCTTACGAATTGACGGAGAATCCTCAGCGGTTTCCGCGGTCCATAATTCCGATTCCACCTGTACCTGGCCGGTCAACCCGATATCGGTCCGTGCAGTTCCAGTCTTGCCCAGAACAGTCTCGGGCCCCATATGGATCGGCAGTCTCTGGGCGCGCAGGGCAAAGGTCACCAGGCCGGCGAAAAGCAGACCGATTCCGATGCCGACACCAACAACAAGAGGAACTGAAACCCGCTCGAATTCCGGTACCCCGGGCGAATTGAACAACACCAGCGCACCCACAATGAATGAGGCAACGCCCGCGGCCGTAAGGGCGCCGTGCGTGGGAGCCTTGATATCGAGAATGAAGAGTACAAATGCTGTGACGATGAAGATCAACCCGAAGTAATTGACCGGCAACACGCCTATGCCGTAGATCGCCAGCGCGAGGCAGGTAATGCCGACAAAACCGGGCACCCATGCGCCTGGGTGCGTGAGTTCCACCTGCAGTGCCAGGACACCCAAAGAAAGCAGGATGAACACGATGTTGGGGTCCGTCACGATCAGCAGCAACTGTTCGATCAGGCTCATGTCCAGCGGCTCGGCCGTGGCTCCGCCGGTGTGCAGCGTCCGATCACCGCTGGGCATGGAGACGGTGAAACCGTCCATCTGCTGCAGCAATTCGGCCTCGCTGGAGGAGATCCAGTCGATGAGCTTTGCATCCAGGGCTTCTTTTGCGGAGACGGCCTTGGCATGATCGATCATGTCCTGCGCCAGCTGTGTGGCTTTGGCGCCGCGGCGTTCTACCAGCGGTCGGATGGAGGCCTTCAGGATCTCACTTTCCTTGGCCTTGATGGTTGGGTCGAGTTCCTGCCCGCCGGAGCCGACGACGCTGGATGCCCCGATTACAGCCTCGGGCGCCATCGCCGACGCGTGGCCCGCCATTGTGAGCAGTGCGCCGGCGCTGGCAGCCATGGCTCCATTGGGCGCCACGTAAACGACCACCGGAACGTCACTTGCGCGCATGTCGACAATGATCGTCTGCAGGCTGTCGACGCTGCCGCCGGGCGTATCCAGTGTGATGATGAGGGCCTCGGCACCCCGCCGCGCGGCGGTGTCAATGCCGCGGCTGATGTACTCCGCCATGGGAGGGGTGATCGGGCCGCTGGCTTTCAGCACCAGGATGAGCGGCTGAACGGCTTGTGCGTGGGCAGTGATTGCAACTGCCAACATGGCCCCCAACACCAGTAAGTATCGAGCGAGTTTCATGACACCTCGGGAAGGATTATAACGCCCGCGGCTTCATGCCGCGGGCGACTCAGAAGTAACTGGTTTGCGCAGCGGATCGTGGCAGAGCACCTAGAACTGGCCCTCCAGATAGGCCCGGGTTCGCTCGTGCTTGGGGTGGCTGAAAACCTCATGCGCCGGCCCGGCCTCTATGACTTCGCCCAGATACATGTATATGACGTAGTCGGCCAGCCGCTTCGCCTGCCGCAGTGTGTGTGTGACGATCACGGTCGTGTAGTCTTTTTTCAAGTCGAGCAATCGGCTCTCGATGTTAAGTGAGGAAATGGGATCGAGCGCCGACGTGGGCTCGTCCCCCAGGATGATCTCCGGCTCCACGGCGAGTCCCCGCGCCAGGCACAGACGCTGTTGCTGTCCGATCGACAGGCTCGTGGCAGGATCATGCATCCGCGTACGCACCTCATCCCATAGCCCCGCGATCTCCAGGTAGTGCCGCACGGCCTCCTTGTATTCCTTCCGGCCGCGCTTCATGCGGTGCACGTGCATGCCGTAGGCTACGTTGTCGTAGATCGACATGGGCAGCGGCGATGGCCGTTGAGCCAGCAGGCCGACGCGCTTGCGCACTTCGGTTTCGTCGACTTCCTTGGCATAGATGTCCTGCCCGTCCACCCGGACCTCCCCGATGATCTTGGTACCGTCAGTCAGCTCCAGGAATCGGTTGAAGGTCTTGAGCAATGTGCTCTTCCCGCAGCCAGACGGTCCCATGATGACTGTGAGGCTCCGCTTGGGTATCTCGAGGTTGATATTCGTCAGCGCCTGCACCTTGCCGTAGAAGGCGTTCAGGTTCCGCACTTCGATATGCGGATCGCCAACTGCCGTCATCGTGCGCGCCTTCGAAGTGGGGATATCCATTTCGCTGCTTCGGGGACCGCTGTTCATTCAGGCTCCGATCACTTAACCGTGTACTTGCTCAGCCTTCCGGAGATCCACCTGGATCCGAGGCTGATCACCAGCACGATCACTGTCAGTATGAGCGCAGACGCATATCCGCGCTTCTGGACTTCGGGGAATGGCGAGGCGAGCTGGAAGAAGACCGCCAAAGGAAGCGAGGCAGTGGGACGCAGCAGGGAGGTGGTGATGCGGTCCGTATAGCCTGCCGTGAATAGAACAGACGCCGCGTCGCCGATGCCGCGCCCAAATGCCAGCAATATGGCGGTGATGATCCCCGGCAGCATCTGGCGCGTCACCACCCGCAGGGCCACCTCCAGTTTCGTGGATCCCAGGGCAAATGCAGCCTGCTCCAGGTCCCCCGGCATGCGTCGGATGACTTCGTCCATGGCTCGTACCATGATCGGCAGCTCCAGGAGCGCCAACACGATGATCCCGGCCAAGAGGGAGGCTCTCAGCCCGATGGCCAGCATCAGCGTGAAGCCAAAGGCTCCATAGACGATAGATGGGATTCCCCATAGTACGTCCAGCGAAAGCCGGACGTATCGGCCCCACGCAGAATCTCCCAAGTACGTCTCCAGATACAGCGCTATCGGCAAGCCAAAGATCAGTGCCGCTGCGGTGCCGCCGCTCGCCAGAAGCATCGACCCGATAATGGCGTTCAGCACGCCACCGCCCTTGCCCATAAAATATCCGCCTTGAGGGGGTTGCGAGATCATCTCCCAGCTGAGCGATGGAAGACCTCGCGTAACAACAGTGATGAGGATCAGAGCCAGGCTGCCGGTGACGAGGGCGACGGAGAGGTACATTAGGGCCTTCACGATCGCCTCTGCCACATGTCGACGGTGCCACGTCCGGTTCTTCATATCCAACGTCGCCCCAGCAGTCGTTGGAGTACCAGCGTGGAAAGTATATTGAACACCAGGATGACCACGAGCAGCACGAGGGCGCCCCCAAGCAGCGCAGCATCGTACAAGGGGATGGACATCATGTCGCCGTAGTTGTTGGCGATGAGCGCCGGCAGCGGGTACGCCGCATCGAAGATCGATGTCGGCACCTGCACCACGTTTCCCACGACCATCAGCACGGCGATCGTCTCGCCCAATGCACGTGATCCACCCAGCACGATCCCAGCGACGATGCCTGGGAGAACCTTCGGGATCACCACGCTTCGGATTGTTTGCCAACGTGTGGCGCCTACAGCCAGCGAAGCATGCCGAAGCTCCTCTGGGACGGTATCCAGTATCTCGTAAAGCACCGCGATGATGAAGGGAGCCACCATTACCGCCAGCACGATGCCGCCCGCCAGGATGCTGAAGCCCGTGGGCTGATTGACATGAAATATGGGAATCGAGCTCAACCAGCGCTTGGCAAAGGGCGCAAGGACGTCCTCAACGAAGGGCACGACGGCCAGGAGACCCCACACTCCGTATACAACTGGCGGGATTGCTGCTAGCAGGTCGAGGATCGGCTTCGCAAAGATCCGGGTCGCCGAACGGGCGTATTCTGAGAGGTATAGTGCCACCAGAATGCACGGCAGCACAGCCAGCCCCATCCCGACAGCCGTCACCCACGCAGTTCCCGCAACAAAGGGCCAGAAACCGAAGGATCCTTCTGCCGGTTTCCATACTGCCCCCAATACGGTTTCGCTGAGGGCCTTCGTCCCCAGAACCGGCCATGACCGAATGATCAGGGCGACCGTGATGGCCGCGATCAAGAACAGCGGCAATAGCGTCACGATCGATATTGCGCGCTGCGCGCGCCGATCAGCCCTTAACCGGTCATCGGCTGCAGCGCCCGAACGAGGTGCCGGCGGCATTAACGCGGGTTCCTGCATGCACTTGCCCTGTTCCACTATTTGAGCTTGTCCATCGATTCTGCAAGCTGGTCCGGAGAGAGAGGCACATAACCGGCGGCGTCTAGGTATTGCTGGCCGTCCGTCAAGATCCACTCGATGAAGATCAGGGCAAGGCCCGTCGGCTTGCCCTTCGTGGCAAGATTCTCGAAGCGCGCCGGTGGGGAGGGATAGATCCCATCTGCGACGGCCTTTACGGCGGAGGCCTTCGTCGCATAGTACTCGTTCGCATCCGCGGCACCGCTATCATCTATGTCGATCGGGGGGACCGCGATGCCTGGAACCAGGCCGCCGCTGGCCGCATCGAATGTACTATTGAGGTTGGAGTAACCGATCCCAAGCGGGTCCTTGCCAACTGTATCCACGAGCGCCGGCTCGCCATTGACGCCGATTCCCTGCAAGTCGGCCTGTGCCTTGCCGCCCGAGAACAGGGACCACTGCTCTCCCGCGCCGCACGAGTCCGAGCGCGTGTACACGTGAATCTCCTCAGTGATCTCCGGCTTGCCCAGTATTTCGCCCCAGGTCTTGACTTCACCCGTGATAAAGATCTTGCGGAAAGTCTCCTGACGGATGCCAATGGTGGTCAGGTCAGCCAGGTACGGATTGTCGGCGCTCACGATCGGAAAGACCGCGTCCTTGGCCACCGCAACCCAATAGGCGCCCTGCGCCTCCTCTTCGGGCCGGATGGCCCGGGACACCATGCCGATGTCCACCGCACCTGCCAGCGTGTCGGTCATTCCCTTGCCGGCCCCGCCGCCTTGCACGTCAAAGACAACGCCTGGATGCAGGTTTGAGAATTCCTGTGCCCACAGCGTCATCATTGGGTAGAGGGCAAACGCGCCCGATACTGCGATGGTTCCGCGCAGATCATCGCCTCCGCCCGTGGTTGCAGGCGTTGAGGGTGTGCCGCATGCACTCAACACAAGTCCGGACATGACCATGATGCTGGCTGCCGTGAAAAGTCGTGTCTTCATTATCGTCTCCTGATTGTCGTGCGCTTCCCTGGTTTCATTCCCGCCTGCCCGCTGGAGGCATCGGGGTGGCCAAATGTCTAGTTTGGTCCTGCCTCGACCAGCGTCGGACGGTGCGCCTTCCGCACGCGCTTGGTCACATCTGCGAGCGATGTTCCATCCAGCAGCTCGGAGATCGCATTGCGCACATCGCTCATAACCAAACGCAGTCCGCACGTTTCCTCATCGGGGCAGCCGCAGGGTTCATATGCCATCTGGCTCACGCACTTCACTGGTGCGAGCGGACCGTCAAGCACGCGCACGATTTGCCCGAGGCTTATCTCGGATGCTGGCCGTGCCAGGTGATATCCGCCACCCACACCCATCTTGCTGTGAAGCAACCCTGCGTTCTTCAATGAAAGCAGGATCTGCTCCAGGAATTTGGCTGGCATTTCTTCCCGTTCGGCGATCTCGCGTATCTGCACGACGGCAGGCTTGCCATCCGGCCCGGGAGTTGCCAGAACCATCATCGCTCGGAGTCCGTATTCGCCGCGTTTTGAGAGTCTCATGTGCTTGAATTCCTATTGTTTTACTATACTTTACCCAGCACTATAATTCAGTGACTGAATTTTGTCAAGATTACTCCTGGAGGTTGGCGATTTCGGCTTCAGGGAGCGCTGATCGAAGCGCAGAACTGGGAAGGATCAGTCCGACGCCGGCTTCCCCCGAGCCAACCGAGACAGTCTCCTCATCCAGGATGCGCCTATCTATCAGAATGGGGAGGGGCTGGCGTAGGCCGAATGGCGACACTGTTCCTATCTCGAAGCCCGTGACCCGCAGAACATCCTCGGGCGTGGCCATAGTGAGCCGGGTCCGGCCCGTATGCTGACGGAGTCTCTTCCACGAGATCTGTCCGCGTCCCGCCACGAGTACCATCATGAATTCGTCTTCCGCGAGCCGGAAGACGATACTCCGCACTACTTGCTTCGGGCTTTGACCGCGCTCCTCGGCGGCTTGCTCCAGAGTCGTGACGGGGCCGGCATGCCGAAAAACCTGATGCGTGATGCCGAGCGCGGTTAGGGCTGCGCTAGCAGGAGGTTCTTTGATCATCCTGCTGCATGTTGTGCCGCGTGCCCGATTGGCTTCATCTCAGGCTGCCCTCGTGCCTCTTCTTGCCGATTGCCACCTTGGTTTTGGGTTTGTAGTCGCAGAGCTGCTTCACCGGGCAATTGGGACAATCTGGCCGGCGAGGGTGACATACCTTGCGGCCCAACCTGATCAGATTAAGGTGTGCTGCATAGTACGTCTCCGGCGGCAGCAGCGATGCTAGGTGTTCGTGCGCCTGTTCAACGCCCATTTTCTCGGGACGCAGACCGATGCGGCCGCTTACCCGATAGATGTGCGTGTCGACCGGGAAAGCCGGCTTACTTAACGAAAACTGCAGCACGATGGCTGCCGTCTTCGGGCCGACGCCCTTGAACTTCATCAACCATGTCCGCGCTTCCTCCGTTGGCAAGTCGGCAAGGAAGCCAAGATCCAGCTCGCCGCGTTCCTTTGTGATCTCGTGCAGCACCATCTGAATCCGCGGTCCCTTCTGATTGGCTAATCCTGCGCTGCGTATCGCGCCGATCACCTGAGCTCTCGGCGCGTCTCGCACTGCCTCCCAGGTTGGGAGCTCTTTGCGCAGGGCACGGAAGGCGCGATCCCGATTCAGATCGTTTGTGTTTTGCGAGAGGATCGTCGAAACCAGTTCATCGATGGCCGGCAGCGGATCGCGCCAGATCGGCTGGCCGTAGGCTTCCAGCAATCGCAAGTGGATTTTGAACGCACGCTGGGAAAGGCGAGCCATGGTCTCAGTGTGGGACGCCTGATCCGGTCGTCCGCCGTGGTCGCGTGGCCGACGGGGGCCTTAGCTCGCCTTCTGCAGTTTGAAGATCGGCCGGGATGTGCCAACGACCGTGCCGCGATGATTGAGCACGGGCAACTCGGGCCCGAACTCGCCCAGGCTTCGAAGTTCCGATTCAGTCAAAGCGCCGACTTGGCGCAGGATCTCCAATGCCACGGCTGGGCGCACCCGATTGTGTGGTTCTATGTTGATCGTTCGGAAGAGCAGGTCGCCATCCGAGACCTTGAATGTGATGCCAATTCCTGGCGAATCCTTCGAAAGCACACCTGGCATTATTCCGACAGCCTGGTACCCCTCAGCCCCTCGCTTGCACACGATGCGACCCTTTCCGGCCAGCATCAGGCGGCAGTCAAATTCACCTTCTCCGCTGATCATCTCTGGCTCGCCCGTCATGGCCGCGGTGATGCTGTGCGCTGCCCCTTGCCTGGCCTCCGGCAGGTCGCGCGGATCACACAGGCGCGCGAAGGCCAGGGCGGCACTGCGCAACGGCACCGCGAAGTTGGGCGCGCTGCAGCCATCGATGCCGATCTCTACCTTCTCTCGCGGATAGCCGCTCATTTCTGCGAGGGTCGTGAGGATCTGCTGCTGGACCGGGTGGTCAACATGCAAGTAAGTATCCAACGGCAGACCGAGCTTCTTGGCATGTGCCAGCATCGCACTGTGTTTTCCCGAACAATTGTTGCGGTTGGCACTTGGAGCTTCCCCGCGCCCGATCAGATCTTTGTAGGCTTTCGCATCACCGGGCATATGCACGCCGCATTGCAGATCACTCTCGCGTAATCCGGCCTTGGCTTGGATGCTTGCGGCAATGCGTACGTGTTCGTCCGACCCCTCGTGTGAGGCACACACAAGGGCCTGCTCTTTGAGAGTCAGTCCGAGCGCCTCATGGATTCCGTTTTCGAAGAACGGCAGAGCCTGAAATGGTTTGGCCGAGGATCGAAGGAAGGCAACGGTGTTGGGGTCGCCGAGCGAGTAGAGCAGGGACCCACGGGCATCGACGACGGCTACGGCGCCGAAGTGAGTGGATTCCACGATCTTGCCCCGCGTGAGCTCGAAGAGCGGGGCAACGCCAGTGTCCATCATTCCTCGGCAGACGTTCCCATGTGGTATTGGCGCGCGTAGTAGTGTCGCAGTCCGTATCGCAGCCGCTGGGCGTACTGCTTGTGCTTCGCCGCGGGTACCTTGAAACTCGTGATGAAAGCATCGATGAGCTTCTCAGTGGCGTCGGGCGAGGCGTTTCGCTTGGCAAGCTTCTCCAGGCGGTCGTGCATGCGCTTCACCAGATCACTTTGTGCCTTGATGATGGCTGTCGATACTGTGCCCCCGCGGCCGCTCACCACGGTGTACCCGCGAAATTCGGGACTCATAAGATAATCCAATGCTTCGATCCAGGCGGGCAGATCGGCATGTGCCAGGAATGGCGGTTGGTTTTTGGCCGCCAAATCGCCCACGAACACCACCTTTGCTTCGGGCACGATCACCCACATGGCGCCCGCGGTAGGACCCGGGTGATGCTCCAGGACAACCGGGCTCTCGTCCCAGTGCAACGTCATTTTCGTTCCGAATGACACTTCCGGCGCGGTCCACCTCACCGTTCCCAGCCCTGGGATGGTCTCCCAGTCTGCGCCGGTCTCGGTGCCCTGCGCCTTGAACGTTGTGGGCCTCGTGCGGAAGACTTGGGCCGTCTTCTCCTGGGCGATAACCGTGCATTCCATGCTGCGCGCGCCCAGAGTCCGGTCGGGATGGGCATCCAGGATCAGGAGCACCCGCTCCGGCCCCCCGCTGAGGCCCATCAAGGCGGCCCGCCAGGAGCGGCTGTCCTCCGGCGAGGGAGGTGCATCGATTTGGATCAAACCGCGCGCCTGCTGGATCACACCCAGCGTCACGCCCAGGAAATTGTCTTCAATATAGATGTTGTCTGCTATGGATTGCATGTCCGCTCGTATTTCCCCATCTGGCATCGTATCGCCTCGCGGCCCCTTTTGGGTGCCTATTCAGTGCCGGGCCATGTGGGGAGGCGACGCAATTGTACCTTCAATCCTCAGGCATCTTCATTGGCAGGCTGATGATAAAAGTGGCACCTTTGCCTTCCTGGCTCTCGACGCGAATAGCGCCGCCGTGCGCGTGCACTGCAAGCTGGCAGAATGCCAGTCCCAAACCCAGGCCCGCTGCCGGATCTGGCGTGGCTGCCAGATGAGTGAACTTGTCGAAGACATGCGCTTGTTCGGCCGCCGGAATTCCCCGTCCCTTGTCTCTTACCCAGAGCATCAATGAATTGTTTTCGCGGCGGGCGCCGATCTCGACCTCGCTGCCGGCATTCGAGAACTTGATGGCGTTCTCCAGCAGATTGATGAGAACGCGGCGAATCATGTCGCTGTCCACATGAATCTCAGGCAGGTCGGACGCCAAATCGGTGCGGATTACGTGGTTCCGCGCCTCGGCCGATACGCTCACATCTTTGACGGCCCCCTTCACCAAGACCTCGGGCTTGACGGTGGTCTTGCTGGTGAGCTGCTGGCCAGCCTCCAGCCGATTGATGTCCAACAGCGAATTGATCAGCCGGCTCATCCGTTCCGCCGAGTGCTCCGCGATTTCCAGCGTCGCGCGGCTTTCATCATCGTGAGATACCGCAGTCCGGAGTAGATCGAGGCTCGATCGCAGGTTGCTGAGAGGCGACCGCAGGTCGTGATAGATCATCGAGGTGAGTTTCTGCCTCAAGTCGTCAAGCTGCTTTCGCTCAGTCAAATCATGCAGAGTCCACAGGATAGAATTGGCGGCGGCAAACTCAATGGACCGCACATGCACCAGCACCGGAATCGCGCGCCCATCAGCCGCCTCGAGCAGGGATTCATAGCTCAGGCTGCCCTGGCGGCGTAGACCGGCAAAGTCTTTCCCGACCCTGTCCCAGTCCACTCGATGCAACTGAGCGATCCCCATGCTGTGAAGCCGCTCGGGCTCATAGCCGGTCGCGCTTGCAGCCTGCTTGTTGGTTTCGGTGATGCGTCCCTCTGCATCGGTCACGAAGACCAGATCCAGGCTTTCTTCAAAGAGCTCAAGGTAGTGCCGCCGTGCCTCGTGCAATGCCTCAAAGAGTTGTGCGTTGTGAATGGTTGTTCCCGCGAGGCCGCCCAGGCCCTGCATAACGACCACTGCGTCCGGATCGAAATTGCGCGCGAGTGGATTCACAACCGTTAGAACCCCGATCGCTCGTCCCTCAGCGCGGATGGGCGCCATCATGAGCGCGCGCACGTCGAGACCAGGAAGTCGATCACCGGTTGCGAGCCGCGCATCCTCGCCGGCATTGGGGCTTACCAGCGCACGTCCCTTTTGAAGCACTTCGCCCGCCAACCCTTTGTCCCGGGCAGCCGTGTGGCCCACAATCCCGGTCGCGTTCTGCCCGGCAGCCGCGCGGTACACTAACATGCCCGCCGGCCCGTCAAGGAGGCCCAACGCGGCCGTCTCCACCTGCAGAGTCTGCAGGGTTCTACTAAGGATGCGTTCCAGGACGTCCCGGATTTCAATCGATCCACCAAACGAGGCCGCACTCTCAGCTAGGGACGTCATGATGCGCGCCTGCCGCGTGCTTTCGCTGTATAGCCGCGCATTCAGGACCGCGATGCTCGCCTGATCGGAAATGGCTTGTGCGAGCTGCATGTGCTCGGCGCCAAAAGCACCGGGAACCGAATGGACGATCGTGAGGGCGCCGACCGTCTGGTTGCGCGCGATCAGAGGGACACAGATCGCGGCTTTTGGCCCGCTTTGATCTGGTGCGTCATCGGGGCGCCGCAGCCAGCGCTCGTCCATGCTCGTATCTGGCACCAGCGCGGCCTGACGGTTCCGGATTACCCAACCGGCCATGCCCCGATCCAGGGTTTCTCTCAGCTGCCTTGTCGTGTGTTCGTGGAGGTTCGTTCCAAAGACGATCGTTGCTTCGACGGGTCTTCCTACATCATCCACCACGATGATGCTTGCCCGTTCGCCCCCTACATACTGCACGGCCGCAAAGATCAGGCGTTGCAGGACGGTTCGCAGATCCAGGGCGCCGGCAACATCCTTGTTTATCCGGATCAGCAGTTCAAGCAGGTTGCCGCCGCCGTCGCCGGTCATTTTGACTTTGATATCTCCCCTTGGTCGGTTTACCTGGATATGGACAGCTGCCTTTAGAGGTACTTCAGGCCGCTTCCGGTGTTGAATAATACCACGCGGGCCTCAGGCTCCAACCACCCTTGTGCGGCGAGGCGTTTGAGTGCCGCCCATGTGGCCGCACCCTCGGGAGCGCCCAGCAAGCCCTCCGATGAGGCCATCTCTGCTTGGGCGCCTGCTATCTCGGATTCACTCACGCTGACCGCCGCGCCGCCGCTCTCGCGTATTGCCCGTAGGATCAATCTGTCGGCATAGGGAGCTGGTACGCGCAGTCCCGCCGCGGCCGTCTCTGCATTCTTCCAGGGAACGATGCGCTCGCTCGCCGTCTCGATCGCCCGCACCACGGGCGCGCAGCCGGCTGCCTGCACGCTGACCATCCGCGGCCGGGCAGGCCCGATCCATCCCATCGCTTCCATCTCGGCAAAAGCTTTCCACATGCCCACGAGTCCGGTGCCGCCGCCCGTCGGATAGATCACGACATCCGGCAGAGTCCCGCTGAAGTGCTCCGCGAGCTCAAGCCCCATGGTTTTCTTTCCCTCAAGCCGGTACGGCTCCTTGAAAGTTGACACGTCAAACCAACCATGCTTGGAGGCTGCCTCCGCCGCTTGGCGGCCGGCCTCGCTGATCAGTCCATCCACCAGCACCAATTCAGCGCCGAAGACTTTGACTTCGAATTGGTTGGCCGCGGGAGCGTCCTTGGGCATGTACACATGGGCCTTCACATTCGCCCTTGCGGCATAAGCAGCCAGCGCCCCGCCCGCATTTCCTGCGGTTGGGATTACGAATTCCTTGATGCCAAGCTCGATCCCCTTTGAGACCGCCATCGACAGTCCCCGTGCCTTGAAGGACCCCGTCGGATTGCCGGACTCGTCCTTGATCCAGACATTCTCCATCCCGATCAAGGAGCCCAGACGATGTGCCTTGACCAGTGGCGTATCGCCTTCGCCCAATGTGAGTCGGTGCTTCGCGTTCAACACGGGGAGCAGCTCGGCCCATCGCCATATGCCGCGCGGTCGGCTGCCGGCTTCCTTGAGGTTCAGCGTCTTGGATGCTTTCTCCAGATCATATTCCGCCAGCAACGGAGAGTTGGACTCCGTGCAGACGGTTTGAGCCTTGCGGCTGTCGTACCTCCGGCCGCATTCTGGGCAGCGGAGTTCTGTGAGGGCGCTTTGCATATGGGTGAGTATACTGCCCGCTTCTTTGGGCTGTGAAGGTGCATCGAATACAATAGGCGAATGCCCTTGGACCTTAAGCGTATCCAGGCGTTGTGTTTTGATGTCGATGGTACGCTTAGTGATACCGATGATTACATGGCTGCGGCGGTGGAATCGTGGTTGAAGCGTGTTCCACTATTGCCGCACCCAGATGGCACTGCGCGCCGCCTGGTGATGTGGTTGGAATCACCTGGCACCTTTCTCATGGGGTTGGCCGATCGTTTGTCCGTAGATGATGAACTGATCGGCGTGATCAGCTGGCTGTATCGGCGGGCCCACCGCCCTGGCAGGCTATTGCCCTGTGTTCCGGGGGTGGCAACCATGCTCAGGCGTCTCAGCGGCAGCTACCCGATGGCGGTTGTCAGCGCCCGAGACGAGCTCAGCACCGTGACGTTCCTGAGGCGGTCTGGTTTGCGTCCCTATTTCCGGTCAGTGGTTACTGCCCTGAGTGCTCCGCGCACGAAACCGTTTCCCGATCCGATCCTGCTGGCTGCACGTGAACTCGGTGTGCCCCCTGAATCCTGCCTGATGGTCGGAGACACGACCGTGGACATTCGTGCCGGTCGCCTCGCCGGCGCGCAGACGGTCGGCGTGTTATGTGGATTTGGTCAGGAGGCGGAGCTGGTCCGCCTTGGCGCCGACTTGATCCTTCCGAACACGGCCGACCTGGGCCGCGTGCTCTTGGACGCCTGAATGTGGACAAGGGGGCTCGCGGAATGTTCTCGTGTAAAATCCTATTCGCACGGAACGCTGGACAAAGCGCCGGTACGCACGCTGCATGGCGTGTGCCATGAGCGAGAGGAGCTTGATGGCTTTTCAGACGATACTTACATCCATCCGTGACAAGGCGGGCGTCATAACCCTGAATCGCCCTGAAGCCCGCAATGCACTCAACAATCAGTTGGTGCACGAACTGATGGATGCCCTCGAGGCCTTCGACCGTGATGCGGCCGTCGGCGCGGTGGTGCTGACTGGAAATGAAAAGGCCTTTGCAGCCGGAGCCGATATCAAGGAGATGGCTGGCAGGAACCCTGCCGAGATGAAGGCCAGCGGCTTCATTGATGCGTTCGCGCGGATGAATGCCATTCGCAAGCCCCTGGTTGCCGCCGTCTCAGGCTGGGCTTTGGGCGGTGGCTGCGAACTCGCACTGGCTTGCGACATGGTCGTGGCATCGGACACGGCCCGGTTCGGTCAGCCGGAGGTCACCATCGGTGTGATCCCGGGTGCCGGCGGCACGCAGAGACTGACACGTCGCATTGGCAAAGCGCTTGCCATGGAAATCGTCCTGAACAATCGGATCTTGACCGCGCCAGAGGCGCTTCAATTTGGCATTGTGAATCGCGTCGTCCCCGCAGAACACTGCCTTGAGGAAGCCCTGAAGCTTGCGAACGAGATCGCCAGGAGGGCGCCGCTGGCCGTGCAGACCGCCAAACGCATGGTCAATCAAGCGCAGGAGTCACGGCTGACTGATGGCTTGCAGGCCGAACGTGAGGCTTTTTTCGACCTATTCGGCACTTCGGATCGAATCGAGGGCATGCGTGCTTTCGTGGAGAAGCGCGATCCTCGCTGGACCGGGAGTTGATCCTGAACCGCTGCTGGATGCATCGTGGTCACATTCACTGAACTGCGGCTTGCCTTGCTGAAATTGGGCCTATCGCACACGCCGGTGATCGCGCACGCATCCCTGAGGGCCTTCGGTGAGGTTGCAGGCGGCGCGGACACCCTTATGCGCGCCGTTCTGGATTCCGTCTGGGCGCTCATCATGCCGGCCTTCACGTACAAGACGATGATCACGCCCGAGGTCGGCCCACTGAACAATGGGATGGATTACGGCACGGAACTTGATCTGAATCGAATGGCTGAGCCCTTCACGCCTGAGATGCCCGCTGACAGGCTGATGGGTGCCACGGCCGAAGCCCTGCGCACGCACCCTCGCGCACGCCGCACATCGCATCCCATCCTCTCCTTCTCCGGGGTGCGAGCGGAGAGTTTTCTCGCGCAGCAGTCGATCGCCGAGCCATTCGGCCCCTTGGCCGCGTTGGCTGATGCCGACGGCTGGGTCGTGCTGATCGGGGTTGATCACACCGTCAACACTTGCATCCACTACGCCGAGCAGCTGGCGGGCCGAAAGCAATTCACCCGTTGGGCCTTGCTGACTGATCGCATCATCGAATGCCCGCGTTTCCCCGGAGATTCGGCAGGCTTCGAGGCCTTGGCTCCGGACTTGAGCGATGCCACACGGAAAATCAAGGTCGGCAGCGCTCTCATTCAAGCCATGTCCATTCGGTCGATCGTTGCGGCGGTTGGAGAAAGATTGCAGGCAGATCCCCTGGCGCTGCTTTGCTCGCGGCTAGATTGTCCCCGTTGCCAGGCCGTTCGCGAGTCCGTCCGCATCTCGGCCGGAGTTGCCTAGCTTGCCCGGCCCGACCATCTCGTCTCAGCCCTTAAAGCTCTAAGCGCTCAATACCCGCAGCAGCCCCACGCGCGCCGATGGCGCAACCAGCTGAACGTTCTGCCTCATTTCGTTCAGGTGCGCTTCAATGGCTTCCACGCCGATGCCTGTCGGAGCGTAGGTTGTGAAGATAACTTCAGTCGTCTCGGGCCGGATCTGCGTTCGCTCATCCGGACCGTACACAATGCTCGAGATGATGCCTTCCGCGTCGGAGATCACCATATCTCCGGCCTTGGTAGATTGAGTAACCCCTCGCATTAACCTGTAGCTCTCTGCCCCTCGTGTCACATCCAATGTGAGCTGGCCGCGGATCAGGTCCAGGTCGTGCCCTGCGGTAAGCAGCATGCTGTTGAGTTCCGCCATGAACATGGCTTCGACTAGTGCCGCGGCGGTCGGGATCGCCTTGCCCTTGAAGGCGATCGACTCCAGCTGCAGCTGCAAGTGGTAGGTTTTGTCGAATTTCCTGTAGTGCGCGGCGTATGCCCGCAGCATCGGAATGGACCTCAGCGTTGCCCGGTCCAGATTCCCGAGTTGCGAGCGCAATGAAATCTCTAGCTCGTTCTTCTTCTCTTCCAGCGCGGCACACTCCGCGGGGTTGGATACATTGCTCATGGCAAGCACGCCCGCGTGCGCGCCGGGAAAGGCTTCTCTCCAGGCGTCAGAGACTACCAGTAGTTCCCGGGTGATTTCTACCATCAGAATCCAACTCAGTGCCAGGATAGTCTGCGGGGCGGACTCAAGTGTTGACGTGCAGGGCGGATCGCGCGCCTAAAGGAACGTTATTTCGTCAACCGTCCAGTTCTCTTCCCCCGTCAGTTTCCGCAGGCGGTCGAGCATCTCTGGACATACGCGCGTCGTCTCGCCCGGAAAGTCCAGCAGCACGCCTCGGCCGTCCTCAAAGATGTGGAAGCTGAAGCGGTCCTTGCCGTGGAAGGAGATCAACGTCCCGTAAATCGTTTTGATTTTTCGTCGATCGCGTTCCTTGTCACCCGTTGATCGCAGCCTTACGGTGATTTGTCTGGGAGCATGGTCGGCGTCTTGCTCATTCTGCGCGGCGGGCGCATACAATGACGGCAACCTGTGACCAGCGCCGGGTACCAACGGCCGCCTCGTCTGCGGAAGGGGCGCGACTGGAACCGTCACTGGCACCATCGAGGCCGCTGCGTGTGTGGCCTCCAGGCTCTCTGCCTTCTCTGCGGGCGCCGGCAGCTCAATTGATTTTGGACTTGCACCCTGGCTGCCATCCAGCCCATCTGCAGCCGCCGCGACCGCAGCGTGCTCGAATCCGGGCTGCCATTCGGTTTCCCAATCTGTGGGGAAGTTGTCTGGAGGCGGTGGCATGGAGGCATCGATCCAATCGCTGCCCTCGTTTCGGACTTCCTTCACAGCCACTGGCGCGTCGGATCGCGCAGGAGTTCCGCTGGATCGGCCCGGCTGTAGATTCGTTGGGGCGCCGGAGCCGGGCTTCAGCGCATTTGGAGATCCGTTCGCGGTGCCTGCTTTCCCTTTTGCCAAGGTCTTGACCGCCTGTCCTGTTGCGCCCGGGGTGGCCCCCGACCTTTGGGCTTCGGCTTCGGCCGCCTCTATATCCGTACGCACCGAGTCAACCAGTATCTTAGGCGGAGTATTGCTCGTATCCACCTTGCCGTCCACAATGATGATCTGATCTTCGGCCAGCAGCGAACGTGTCTTTTCCCATGTTCGCGGGAATAGCACCAGCTCGATGTTGCCCTGGATGTCCTCGAGCGTAACGAACCCCATTTGCTTCCCGGCCTTCGTCACGTATGGACGCACGACGCGTATCAATCCTGCCACGCGTACCGCTTCTTCATGAGCGGCTTCACCCAGCTGACCGGAAAAGTGACTTACGATCTTTGTGAGCACCGCTTGATGGGGCGTGAGCGGATGATCCGACACATACAAGCCGATCAGCTCGCGTTCCCAATTGAGCATCTCACGCGCGTCCGGGTTTCCAACTGGCGGCAGGGTCAGGGTCTCCTCAACTCCGGTCACACCGCCGAAGAGGCTCAGCTGCCCCGATTCGATCGCCCGGAAGTGGTTCGTGCTTACCCCAACAATGCGTTCAAGCGAGGCCAGCAGGGAGAACCGCCCACCGAAGGAATCCAGCGCGCCCACCTTGATCAGGCATTCGAGTCCGCGCTTTCCCAGCGCCCTCAAGTCCACGCGGCGGGCGAAGTCGTTCAGATCCTTGTACGTGCCGTGTGCTCTGCGCTCGTCCAGTAGAAGCTCGGTGGCGGTCTTGCCCAGGTTCTTTATGGCCCCGAGCCCGAAGCGGATCGATGGTTTGCCATCGACGTCCTCGATCTCAAAATCCCAGCCGGAAGCGTTGATGTCCGGAGGTAGAACGGGCACGCCCAGGCTTCGGGCGTCCGCGGCGTACAGGGCAACTTTCTCTGTGTCGCCGGCAGTCGCTGACAGCAACGCGGCCATGTATTCCGCGCCGTAGTTGGCCTTAAGATATGCCGTCTGCACGGCAATGACGCCGTAGTCTGCGGCATGGCTCTTATTGAAGCCGTAGCGCGCAAACTCTTCCCAATCCGCAAAGATCCCGTCTGCGATCTTGCGATCCATTCCCTGCTTCACCGCTCCGTCGACGAACTTGCGCCTGTGCTTTTCGATTTCCTGTTTCTTCTTCTTTGAGATTGCGCTCCGAAGCTCATCCGATTCCGAGAGGGTGTATCCGGCAAGCTCCACGGCGGCTCGCATGAGCTGTTCCTGATACACCGGGATGCCGAAGGTCGAGTCGAAGATTGGCGCCATGGCGGGGTGACGATACTCCACCTTTGCCTTGCCGTGCATGCGGTCAATGTAGGTCTGGATGAAGTTCATTGGCCCCGGTCTGTAGAGGGCAACCATGGCGATGATGTGATCCAGCTTATCGGGTTTCATCTGGACCAGGAAGCGCGTCATGCCTCCGCCCTCAACCTGGAAGACCCCTGCCGTCTGCCCGTTCCCCAGAAGTTCAAACGCCTTCGGGTCATCCAGGGGGATGTTGTTGAGATGCAACTTCACCCCATGGCGTTTCTCGATCATCTCGCAGGCCCGCTGCATCACAGTGAGAGTGATGAGCCCCAGGATGTCGACCTTGAGCATGCCCAAAGACGCCAGCACACCCATTTCGAATTGGGTGACCGTCTTGATCGGATTCTCCTCGGAGCCCGAGGTGGGCCTGTGAAGTGGCAGGTAGTCGAGGATGGGCTTGTCGGAAATCACCACGCCGGCGGCATGCGTGCCGGCGTTCCGTACTGTGCCTTCCATCTTCGTCGCCACATCGATCAACTCATGCAGGTGGGGCTGGGAGTCGTAGAGTTCTTTGAACTCGGGCTGGGCCAGCGCGTCCTGCATTGTCGTTGTACGACCCGAAGTGAAAGGCACGAGCTTTGCCACGCGGTCCACTTCGTTCAGCGGGATGTCCATCACGCGTCCCACGTCGCGCAGCGCAGCCTTGGTTCCCATGGTGCCGAACGTGATGATCTGTGCAACCCGGTCGCTGCCGTACTTTTGTGTGCAGTATTCCAGCACGCGGCTGCGCAGATCGTCCTGGAAGTCCAGGTCGATATCCGGCATCGAAATGCGGCCAGGATTCAAGAACCGCTCAAACAGGAGGTCGTGCTGCAGGGGATCCACCAGCGTGATCTGTAGCACATACGCAATGATCGAACCCGCTGCGGAACCGCGCGCGTTGTACCAGATGTGTTGCTCCCGCGCGAATCGGCACAGGTCCGAAACGATCAGGAAGTACGCGTCGAAGCCCATCTTGTGTACGATGCCCAGTTCGTAATCCAGGCGCTGGCGCACGTCGGGATGGCTGGCTCGGTCGCCATAGCGCTTTCGCGCGCCCTGCTCGCACAAGTGCCGCAGATAGGTTTCGGTGCTGAAGCCCTCGGGCACTGGGAAATCAGGCAGGTGATAGCCCTTGAAGGACAGGTCCACGTTGCAGCGCTCTGCGATGAGAAGTGTGTTGCTCAGTGCCTCGGGCACCTCTGCGAAGAGCTGACCCATCTCCTGCGGCGTCCGCAGGTAGTACGAATCGTCGGTCATCCGCATGCGAGCCGGGTCCGAGAGCAGCGCCGAGGTTTGGATGGCCAGCAGGATGTCCTGCAGACGGGCATCGTCCGGATTAATGTAGTGGACGTCGTTTGTCGCCACGAACTTCGCCGCGTAGCGGGCGCCCAACTCGACCAGGCGGCGGTTGAGCTCCGTCATTTCCTTGATATTGTGTTGCTGTAACTCGACGTAGAACCGGTCTGCGCCAAAGACGTCGTAATACCAGTTCATGCGCCGGACGGCTTCCTCGGGATTCTGCTCCAACAGGGCGCGCGGGATCTCAGCCGACATGCACCCGCTGGTGCAGATCAGTCCCTCTGAGTGCGCTGCCAGAAACTCGTGGTCGATGCGCGGACTGTAGTAGAAGCCCTCCAGCTGCGCTGCCGAAGCGATCTTCAGCAGGTTCTGGTAACCGGTCTGGTTCTCCGCCAGCAACAGCAGGTGAAAGGCGTTGCGGTCAAGCTTTGCATCACGGTCGCGCATGCTGCGCGGCGCCATGTACGATTCGAGCCCGATGATCGGCTTTATGCCGGCCTCGTTGGCTGCCTTGTAGAAATCGATCACGCCGAACATGGTGCCGTGATCCGTGATCGCCACGGCCGGCATGTCCATTTCCTTGACGCGCTGCACGAGCTTCTTGATGTTGCTGAAGCCGTCCAGCAGCGAGTATTCAGTGTGTACGTGGAGATGCGCGAATGACATCAAATGACCAATATGTGGGGGTTAAGCGATTATAGCACCCTGCCCCTAGGCATCGATACTTGTTAAGATGGCTGTGCGGCCTCGCTCAGAGAAATGGCTCGCAATGTCGTCCCTGCTGCACGCGATTGGATGATGGCGGGACGACTGCGGTGATTTCCTGAGGACCGATTACTTCGGATCCGATCCTGCCTCATCTTGATTCATCCTTCATAAGTCGGAAATCTGCTGGGATGCAGCAAGGCTCGTCTTTCTGAGCCTGTGAGAGCGGTCTGAGCCTTCAGAAAACCCGAATGTTATAATCCCGGATTCGAAAGGCATCCTATGCTCCAACGATTTGTGAAAACAGTGGGGGGCAACCCCCATCGTCGCCTGCTTCAGGAGCTCAGCGAGGAGATTCAGGCGATCAATGAACTTGAACCTGAGTTCGAGAAAATGGCGGATGCGGATTTCCGAATCCGGACCGCAGAGTTCAAGGCTCGCCTCAAGGCCGTAAGTGACGGCATCACCGATGAGGCGGAGCGCCATCGCGCGGAGCAGAATGCGCTCGAGGAGATCCTGCCGCAAGCCTTCGCTTTGGTCCGTGAGGCCTCCAAGCGGGCTGTTGGGCTTCGACACTACGATGTCCAGCTGATCGGCGGCCTGGTGCTCCATCGCGGCCAGATTGCCGAGATGAAGACCGGCGAGGGCAAGACGCTCGTTGCCACCTTGCCGCTCTACCTGAATGCCCTGGCGAATCACGGCACGCACCTGGTCACGGTGAACGATTACCTTGCTCGGCGCGATGCCCGCTGGATGGCGCCCATCTTTCAGCTCCTGGGCCTGTCCGTGGGTGTTTTGCAGATGGCGGCGGTCACCGAGAATGGCAAGAAGGCCTTCCTGGTCGACTTTGAGAAAGAATCACCGCACGAAGATCAGCAGCACCTGCGCATGGTCGACCGGGTCGAAGCCTACGCTGCAGACATCACCTATGGCACCAACTCTGAGTTTGGCTTTGACTACCTTCGCGACAACATGACCATGCGCATGAGCGACCGCGTTCAGCGGGGTCACCATTTCGCTATCGTGGACGAGGTCGACAACGTCCTCATAGACGAAGCCCGTACGCCGCTGATCATCTCCGGGCCCGCCCAGGGTGACTTGGAGTGGTATGGCCGCATGTCGCAGATCGTCAAGCAGCTCCGGCCCGAGGACTTCGAGGTGAACGAGAAGGACCGTGCTGTCAATTTGACCGAGGTCGGTCTCGCTCATGTTGAGGCCATGCTGGGTCAGACCCTCCTTGATCCAGACCGCCCCGAAGACGTGACGCCGGAGCAGGCACGGCTGACGGGTTACCTTGAGCAGGCTTTGCGTGCACAAACCCTCTTCCACCGCAACAAGGATTATCTCGTTCAGGCTGGAAAGGTCATTATTGTGGACGAGTTCACCGGGCGGCTCATGCCCGGCCGGCGTTGGTCTGATGGTCTTCATCAGGCAGTGGAGGCCAAGGAAGGCGTGAAGGTTGAGCCCGAGAATGTGACCTATGCCACCATCACGCTGCAGAACTACTTCCGCATGTACAAGAAGCTCGCCGGCATGACCGGTACGGCGTTGACGGAGGCAGAGGAGTTCAGCAAGATCTACAAGCTCGAGGTCACTCCGATTCCCACGAACCTCGAGTACCAGGCCTTCGGCGACGACGCGCCTCTCGTCGAGGTTAAGACCAAGGACGATGAGAACTACTCGTATTCATACTATGCGCGTCGCGGCAATGGTTCAGAGCCGGTCTATTACCGCCGCAAGGATTACCCCGACGTGATCTTCCGGACTGTGGAGTCGAAGCTCCGCGCACTCGCGGCGGAGATTGTCCGCTATCACGTGCTGGGCCGGCCTCTGCTGGTGGGCACAACGTCCGTGGAATCCTCGGAACGGCTTTCAAATCGCCTGCGTGCTGAGTCGGTGCGCCGGTTGCTGCAGGTTGGGCTGGTTCGTCAGGCGTTCATGAAGTCCACCAACCGCGAGGAGGATGGTCGTCTCATTCCTGAGTTGCAGCCATTCAACGTGCCTTTGGAGTCGATCACTCCAGATTCACTCCGGAGGCTTGCCGCTACGTTCGGCCTCAGCAGCATCAGCCTCGACGATCAGGCCAACCAGGCGCTGGTGCTGGAGTTCCTGCGACTCCCGGAGGATTCATCCGCCCGCCTCAAGACCGTCATTCAGGCCGGCGTGCCACATCAGGTGCTGAATGCCCGCAAGCACACCGAGGAGTCCCAGATCATCGCTGGCGCTGGCGCTTTCGGCGCCGTGACGATTGCGACAAATATGGCAGGCCGCGGCGTAGACATCAAGCTCGGCGGGGAGCTGGCGGAAGAAATCATAACTGCCGTGAACCGCGTCCTGCGGCGCGCCGGCCACACGGATCCGTTTGACATGCTCATGGAGGAGCGCAGGCAGGCACTGCTCAAGGTCGAGCCGGAACAATACGGCGTCTATGACGGTGAAGTGAAGCACTTCCTGCAATACTTCGAGGACATGGAGCGGGTGAAGTCACTCGGGGGTCTCCACGTCATCGGCTCGGAACGGCACGAGGCCCGCCGCATTGATAACCAGCTGCGCGGCCGTTCCGCCCGTCAAGGGGATCCCGGCTCTTCCCGCTTCTACCTTTCCCTCGAGGATGATCTGATGCGCCTCTTCGGAGGCGAGCAGGTCAGCGGCATGATGCAGCGGCTGAAAGTCGACGACTCACTTCCTTTGGAAACGCGTCTGGTCAGCGGCATCATAGAGAACTCCCAGCACCGCGTTGAAGGCGCCAATTTTGACGTCCGCAAGCACCTGTTGGAATACGACGATGTCCTCAACAAGCAGCGCGAGCAGATCTATTCGCAGCGCGATCGCATCTTCACCAAACAGGATCTTACCGAGGACATTGCGGAAATGCTGGAGTCCGAGGTTGACACCCGCGTTCAGGCCGGCCTGGCTGATGAAGAGGGCCCGTGGCGGTTGATCGCTTGGTTGGAGGGCGTCCAGCCGCCATTTGAGTCGCGCGGGCGGCTCATACCAAGCTTCGGCCTTTCGCTTGTCCTGAACGAGCTCGGCACGGGTGAGGGCCTCGGCAAGGCAATCCCTGCCCTGGTGGCCCGAGCCATGGAGGCCGAACAGGTCCACACTCAGCGTGCCATCGAGGCCCTGATTGATAAGACCGGGGAGAGTCTCGACGCTCAGGTGGATGAGCGCAAGGATGCACTCGACGCATTCTTCGAGAGTCAGCGCGACGCCACCGAACCTCTGCGACCTCAGAAGGCCGCCGAAGAACTGGGACCTTTGCTGCGCATGCAGCTCCGCCTGACTCCGGAACAATCCAGGCAACTGACCGAGGACCCACAGGGTTTCAAGAAATGGCTCCTGGGTGTCGTCGAGGGGCAGATCGTCGCGTTGAACATTAATCGCGTCACGGGCGCGATCGAGCGTCGATTGGGCGAGCCCCTTCCGCTGAAGATCGAGACCGTCGACTGGGATACGGCGGCCGAGCAGGTCCTGGCTGCCGCCAAAGACTTCATGCAGCGCCAGCGCGAACGGCTGGCGGCGCAGGTCGAACGCGATCTCGAGCCGTTGATGCAGCGGGAGGCTGGCGCCGATGAGACCTCTCGCCTCAAGCTCCTTCTCTCGCTCTCTCAGGGCGTGCGCACGTTATTCGACCAGCGGACTCACCGGCAGCTGCGCCAGCTCTTCAATCGCTTCACATATGTCTATCTGGCAGCCCGTCTCCTGGAGGGCCGCGGCGCTGACGAGGTCGCAGATGCCGTCCTGGAACACCTGGAGCAGGCCGAGACCGCCCTTCAGACGGCGTGGGGGCAGCGCGAATTTGAGCGACTGAGCCAGAATGCCACCCGTCTCGCCGACTTCGGACCCGCAGCCCAGGCACTAGGAGACCAGCGGCTCAACGAACCGGTCGAATCTCTCGACGAGGTCGACCGCGAAAAACTGCTTCAAGCGATTGGCTCTTACGTGCTCAATGAGGTCAAGCGCCAGTTGCTCCTCTCATCGATTACCGAGCTCTGGGTTGATTACCTCACCCGGGTCGAGGCTCTGCGAGTATCGATTGGCCTCGAGGCCTATGCCCAACGCGACCCATTGGTACAATACAAGGGTCGCGCCTCGGAACTGTTCCAACAATTGTTGGGGGACGTCCGTGCCGCGGTGATTAGCCGCGTCTTTGCCTATCAACCGCGCCGCATCGAGATCACACCCACCGAAGTCGCAGATGCGCCCGCTGCCCCGGCGGGCCCTGCGCCGGAAGGCAAGAAGAAGCGCCGGCGTCACTGAAGCTCTTGTTCAATGCAACCTTCGGGGTGTAACGCCGCTCTTCGCCCTGCGTTTCGATTCCAGAATGATGCCGGAGAGGCCATCAATGCAACCAGAGCGCATCACCGCAACGCTTGACCGCTTTCATCGGCTGCCGAAGGTCGAGCTGCATCGGCATCTGGAGGGCAGTCTGCGGCTCAATACCATGCTCGATATTGCCCGGCAGCACAATATCGATATCCCCGAGGACGTCTTTGGCCTGAGCAACCTTGTTCAAATGCAGGAAGACGAGAATTTCTCGTTCCGCAATTTCCTCTCAAAGTTCGATACCCTGCGTCTCTTTTACCGCTCCCCTGAGGTCATCACGCGGATCACTCGTGAGGCCGTCGAGGACGCCGCCAAGGATAATGTGCGCTACATGGAGCTCCGTTTCACGCCGGTCGCCCTCAGCCGGGCCGAGCGCTTTCCTCTGAACGAGGTCATGGATTGGGTCGCCGCCGCGGCGCAGGCCGCCGCCGTGGAGGCGGGTATGGTTGTTCGTCTCATCCCATCTGTAAATCGACACGAAAGCCCCGAATTGGCGGAGCAGGTCGCCTGGCTCGCGGCCGAACGAATCCCCTCAGGCGTCGTCGCCATGGATCTTGCCGGCAATGAAGCTGAATTCGCGGCCGAGCCCTTCTACGGAATCTTTCGGGAGGCGCACCAGTCAGGCCTGCACCTTTCTGTCCACGCGGGTGAGTGGGGGCCCGCTGCAAATGTGCGCGAAGCTATTGAGCAATTCGGCGCTGAACGAATTGCGCACGGCGTTCGCGTCCTTGAAGACGAGTCCGTCGTGGCGCTTGCCCGCGAACGCCGCGTGCCTTTTGAAGTCTGCGTCACCAGCAACTATCAGTCCGGCGTGGTGCCGCAACCCGGGGCGCACCCCCTGCCTCGCATGCTCGAAGCAGGTCTGAATGTCACCGTAAACACCGATGATCCAAGCATCTCGCGCATCACGCTGAGTCACGAATATCACGTTGTGTGCGATGACCTTGGCGTGCCGATTGACGGGCTTTGTGCCTGCATCATCGCTGCCGGCGAAGGCGCCTTCCTTCCGGATTCTGAGCGAGCCGCCATGGTAAAGAGCCTGCGAAAGGAAATGCCGCGGCCCGCGTAGTCGGTCCTGCCGCGTTCCTGCCTGCCGGTAAAACGCAGTAGAATTGGGTTTCGCTCCACACCTTCCCCGCTACAGGGGTTGGAGGACATCTCAGGCGCTCCTTTGTGTTCTTCATCTGGTTCGTGGTGTGAGAGACGCTTCCGCAGTGCGTGCGGCAAGCGAGTCCACACAACAAAGGAGTAGGTATGAACGACCCGTTTAGCGCGCTGGACGTCCTGCAAGTGGGGGGTGAGAAGTACCGCTACTTCCGCCTTGATGCCCTTGAGAAAGCTGGCTTAACTTCTCTGCGGCGCCTGCCGTTCTCGATCCGCGTGCTGCTCGAAGCGGCGCTGCGGCAGTGCAACGACCGCGAGATCAAGCAGGACGACGTGCGCCACATCGCCGCCTGGAAACCCCGCGGCGAGCGGCCGGGCATTCCCTTCCTGCCTGCGCGCGTCATCATGCAGGACTTCACGGGTGTCCCCGCGGTCGTTGACCTCGCCGCCATGCGTTCTGCCGTCGCGCGGCTTGGCGGCGATCCTCGCAAGATCAACCCTATCGTGCCCGTCGATCTGGTTATCGACCACTCGGTACAGGTCGATTTCTTTGCCACGGCCGATGCCCTTCGCCGGAATGCCGAAATCGAGTTCCAACGCAACCGCGAGCGCTACGAATTCCTGAAGTGGGGTCAGAAGGCCTTCAACAACTTCCGGGTTGTGCCTCCGATGACAGGGATCGTTCATCAGGTTAACCTGGAGTATCTTGCACAGGTTGTGTTGGCGCGGCCTGCACCCGCCGAAGCCCATTTCTCGGAGTTTCTGGCTTTCCCCGACACGCTGGTGGGCACCGATTCGCACACGACGATGATCAACGGCCTCGGAGTTGTAGGCTGGGGCGTCGGTGGCATCGAGGCAGAGGCCGTCATGCTCGGTCAGCCGATGGATATGCTGCTTCCAGACGTGATCGGGTTCAGGCTCCACGGACGGCTGCGTGAGGGCGTCACGGCTACCGACCTTGTCCTCACCGTGACCCAGCTGCTTCGCAAGAAGGGTGTGGTCGACAAGTTCGTGGAGTTCTACGGCCCGGGCTTGGATTCCATGTCGCTGCCCGACCGTGCCACAATTGGAAACATGGCACCCGAGTACGGTGCCACTATCGGATACTTCCCGGTCGATTCGGAGACACTGCGCTACCTGCGTGTGACGGGTCGGCCCGCAGATGTCGTCGACCGCGTCGAAGCCTACTGCCGCGCCCAGCATCTATTCAGGGCAGCTGACTCACCGGATCCCGAATTCACTGAAACCCTTGAATTGGATCTGGATTCTGTCGTGCCCTCCCTCGCAGGACCCAAACGTCCGCAGGATCGCGTGCCCCTTTCGGAGATGAAAGAGAGTTTCCTTCGCGGCCTTACGGCTTCGATCAAGGAACAGGGTTTTGCCCTCAAACCGGAGGCCGCAGGCGTGACCGCCACCGTCGGCACGAATGGGGGATCGGTTCAGATCGGCCACGGTGCGGTGGTCATCGCCGCGATCACCTCATGCACCAATACGAGTAATCCAAGCGTGATGGTCGCCGCCGGTCTTGTGGCAAAGAAGGCTGTTGAGAAGGGGCTTAAGGTTCAACCGTACGTTAAGACGAGCCTGGCGCCCGGCTCGCGCGTCGTCACTGACTACCTCAAGCGCGCTGAGTTACTTGAGTCGCTTTCCGACCTGGGCTTCAACATCGTCGCCTATGGCTGCACAACCTGCATCGGCAATAGTGGACCCTTGCCCGGCGAGGTGGCCAAGGCAGTCACGGGAAGCGATCTCGTGGCGGTCGCCGTACTCTCCGGGAACCGGAACTTCGAGGGACGCATCAACCCGCTGGTTCGCGGCAGTTTCCTGGCATCCCCGCCATTGGTCGTTGCCTTTGCGCTGGCTGGCCGGATTGACATCGATCTGGATAAGGAACCCATTGGCACTGGCAAGGATGGCAAGCCTGTATTCCTCAAGGAGATCTGGCCATCGCAGCAGGAGATCGCTGAGACCATGGGGCGTAGCGTACAGTCCGGCATGTTCACTGAGAAGTACGCCGAGGTCTTCGAAGGCTCGGATATGTGGAAGGCCATTAAGGTCCCGGAGGGCGGTCTCTACAACTGGGATGAAGCTTCCACCTATATCCACCAACCGCCGTACTTTGTAAGTCTCACCCGTGATGTGCCGCCGGTAACCGCCATCACGGGTGCCCGCGCACTAGCCATGTTTGGCGATTCCATCAACACGGACAATATCTCGCCCGCGGGCAGCATAGCAGCCGACAGCCCTGCGGGGAAGTTCCTGCAGGAACGTGGTGTGCAGCCGAAGGACTTCAATTCATACGGTTCACGCCGGGGCAATGACCTCGTCATGGCCCGCGGTACGTTTGCAAACATCCGTCTAAAGAATCTGCTCGTGGCGCCACGCGAGGGATTCTGGACCAAGCACTTTCCCGATGGCATTGACCTGCCGATCTTTGATGCGGCAATGCGATATGTGCAGGATGGAACCCCGTGCATCATTATCGCCGGCAAGGAGTATGGTTCTGGCTCAAGCCGTGACTGGGCTGCCAAGGGGCCGAAGATTCAAGGTGTAAGAGCCGTCATTGCCGAGTCCTTCGAACGCATTCACAGATCCAACCTCGTCGGTATGGGGATCCTTCCATTGGCATTTGAGCCCGGGCAGAACGCGGAATCCCTGGGCCTAAAAGGCGATGAGACCTACGATGTCCAGGGTCTCAAGGCGGACCTCGCGCCTCGTTCCAAGTTGGTCGTCAAGGTCACGCGCTCCGATGGAAGCACGTTTGAGTTCAGCGTGATTGCCCTGTTGAACACCGAAATTGAGGTCAACTACTATCGCAACGGGGGCATCCTGCATACAGTGCTGCGAAACATGCTGAATTGAATCCTGGCCTGATCTGCCTCTTGCGCGGATAAGGAAGACACAATGAGCGGAGCCACCTTGGCTCCGCTCATTGCATTCTGTTTCTGGTCGTGCCTTCCTCTAGATCACAACAGGGATCGGTGCTACGATGGTGCTGCCCTGCATCGACCACGGACCGGTCCATGTAACGTGCACGGGCAGCACGCGCCCCCTCAAGTTCTCGCCGGACTCCATGAATACCAGCTTGTTCGTCGGTGTCCGGCCCTTCCATCGATCGCGCACCTTCTCTTCGAATAGTACCTCAACCGTCCTGCCAAGGTACTTCTGGTTTATCTCGCCCACGATGCCTTCTTGGAGTTCCTCTAGCAACCGGAAGCGCTCCATCTTCTCCTCGGCTGGCACGTCGTCATCCATTCGGCGCGTCGCCACCGTACCCTCGCGGCTTGAATATCGCGCCAGGTGGGCAACATCCAACCTCAGGTCCTCCAGCACACGATACGTCTGCATGAACTGCTCGCGCGTCTCGCCCGGGAATCCCACGATGACATCCGTGGCGATGGAGCAATCCGGGATCGTGCGGCGGATCTGATCGACCAGATCGCGATAGTCGCGCTGCGTGTAACCGCGCTTCATGTTGGCCAGCACTGCGTCATCGCCGGCCTGGATCGGGACCTCGATGTGCGGCATCACCTTCGGCAGTTCCGCCACCGCCCGCATCAGTTCCAACGTGAAATAGCTGGGATGCGATGTCAGGAATCGGATGCGTTCGATTCCTTCGATCTCATGCACGATGCGCAGCAGGCCCGCCAGGTCGGGGCCGTCAGGTATGTCCTTTCCGTAACGATCCACGATTTGCCCCAGGAGCGTCACCTCTTTGACCCCCTGGTTCGCCAGCGAGCGGACTTCTGCCACGATATCCCCAATCGGACGACTACGCTCGACGCCGCGCCGAAACGGGATGATGCAGAACGTGCACGCGTGCGAACAGCCATAGACCACGGGCACGTGCGCGCTCACCAGGCTGCCCAGCTCGTGCAACGGGAGAACCAGGTCCCCGTCCATCATTGAAAACCGACGCGTGGTCTCGTCTGACTCAATCGTCCGGATTTGTCCCTGGCTGAGGAAGGACACCAGCGGTCCCGGATCAGAAGGCGGTGAGAACACATCCACGAATGGCAGCCGCTCGCGCAACTTCTCAGCCCCCCGCACACCCACCATGCAGCCCATAAGGTTGATCACCAGCCGGGGATTCTGGTCCTTCAGGGGACGTAGCGAAGTCAACCGCCCTAGCGCCTTGTCCTCCGCCGATTGGCGCACCACGCACGTGTTCAACACAATCACATCCGCATCTTCGGCGCGTTCTGTGAACGTGTAGCCGAGGCGTTCGAGCGATGAACCTACTCGTTGCGAGTCGGCCACATTCATCTGGCAGCCCTCGGTCCACAGGTGATATTTCATAGGCGTGAAATTATACCAAGGCGGGTCATATTTGCCTCGCACTACACTATGCAGCCTCTGAAGAGGCCTGCGTTTTCCCCTATGGTAAAATCTTCCAGCCTGGAGGGATGGCCGAGCGGCTTAAGGCGCATGTCTTGAAAACATGTTTGGGTCACACCAACGTGGGTTCGAATCCCACTCCCTCCGCCACCAGTTCATCGATCTCGATTGACGAGCCCTTTACATTTGTTACAGCACCGTCGATCGCGGCTCGGGAATTGAATGGGGAGGTGCCAGAGTGGTCGATTGGGGCCGCCTGCTAAGCGGTTACTGGGGCGAAATCCTCAGTCGCAGGTTCGAATCCTGTCCTCCCCGCCACTTGCACTGACGCGCCCGCTCCAGGGCGCGTTTCGTTCTTGACCAGCAATTCCGCCGCCGGATATCGCATTTTTGACCATGCGGGCTGAAGCAGCGCGTGCTCTAATGAGCCAGCCGCGGAGGCCCCCATGGACCCAGAGTACGGTCTCAGCCGATCTTCCATAAACATGCGCCTCGAGCCCAAGCCGGGCTCGTCCGTCGTGCATTACCTCAGGCCGCAGGAGCGGGTCGTGATTCTGGGGGAATCTGACGACATGCTCGAAGTCGAGTCGACGCGTTGGCGCCCGCCCGTCCGCGGCTTCGCACCCAGGTCCGCCATCGTTCGCCTTCAATCCAAGCCGGAGGTTTTCCCTCGCATCGAGCTGGGAACCGGGATGGACATTCCCGCGGTCCCCAGGTCCCTTCCTTTGACCTCGTTCCTCAACTGGCTTGGCACCCCGGCCGAGTCACCTTGGCTGCCGTCGGGCCTCACCGAGGCTATCCGTCTTGGAAGGCTGCCCTCGGTTGGAAAGCAGATTCGGGAGAGCATCGAGCAGAATCGCGCAGCATGGGACGCCTGGATCGCGACCGTGAATGCAGAAGAGCGCCTGGATTCGTGCACGCTGGATGAGTGGGTGGTGCTCAGGCAGGGCGGGCGCGACATGTGGAGCATCCGCGCAGAAAGACTCTTCAGCGATCCGTCGGCGCACGCCGCCACGCTCGGATGGGTCGTCCCCGATGACGTTGTGCGCTGGACGGGTCGTGTCCGCGAGAACGCAAAAGAACCGAAATACCAGCTCTGGTACGAAATTGAGCTGACTAAGGCCGACAAGTTCCTCACGGGCTGGTACAAAGCCAGCCTGTTGGACGAATACTTCGCACCTACTCCCTTCACCGACCTGTTGGTTCCGGAGAATCGTCTGCGCGCGTTCGATCTGTCGCAGCCTCTGCTGCGCCTGCCCGCCGATCCTGAGATTGCAGATTCGCGCAAAGCCGGCCGCGCGGCTGCCCAATACATCGACATTCGTCGCGCTGGTGCTGGGGGCTTGCTCCACCACAACCTGTGCGGGGAGTTCTGCGCGGCCGCCCTGGGTGCCTCGGACGTCATCAGCATGCTGCAGACATGGCTGGCCGCCTATCCGCGTGCTCGCAATATTCTTATCAAGGACCAGGGCACGAGCATCCCGGATCTGCAATCGATGCTGGATGTGCTCGGGCTCAAGCATGAGTTCTTCCGTACGGTCAGCGGCATATCGCCAGTGACGCCCACGTACGTGCGCCGCAAACTCGATGCTGGTTTCATGGCCATCGTCGGAACGGGGGTGACAAGATTTGGCGCGATCAAGGCCCGCAGCGGCATCCGTCACTGGGTAATCGTTGAAGACATCGTGCCAGTGGGGAGCAGCGGGTGGCTGCGTGTTTTCAATCCGTTCAGCAACCGAGAAGAGGTCTACCGGTTTGAGGAAGTGTACGATCTGCCCGCGCGAGACTCAATCGGCCTGTGGGTGGAGCCCCGCCGCGTTGCTGGCGTGGAAGGGGTCGCAACCGTTGCCGCCATGAAGCCAGAGGTCCTGGCGCCAAGCCTTGAGCCGGCGTTGACCGCCTGAACCCTCTGGGCCGCCCGCCAGCTCGTGAATAGTAAGCGCCCCGCGATCGCGGGGCGCTTTTCGAATGCATCTCGTGATGCACAATGCCTATGTGGTCACAAGGTCCTTGTATTCTTTGTGTCGGCGGATGTACACATCCATGAATTCGCAGGCCGGCACGACCTTGCGGCCGTTCTGGCGAGCAAAATCCAGGCCCACTTTGGCCAATTTGCTGCCCACTCCCTGGCCTTCGAGTGGCCGCGGCACGCCCGTATGGGTGAATATCATCGTGTCGCCTTCCAGGTCGTAATCCAGCACCGCCATCCACTGGCCTACCTGGATGCTGAATCGGCCCTCATCCGGATCGTGCTTCACTTCGAGCTTCTCAACGTCTATTGTCATGCATGGCCTCGTTGTAAGTTGTGGCGTGCGTGGACTGCAATGAACTCCATAATGAACTTCAATGCCGCGAAAACGGTCGCCTCCGACGGGTCAAGCGGCGGCGACACCTCTACCACATCCAACCCCACCAGCGGGAGACCCTCGAGAGATTGTATCAGCGTCAAGACCTCTCGCGATGTTAGGCCGGCAGCATCTGGAATGCCGGTGCCCGGAGCCGCTGCCGGATCCAGACAATCGATGTCCAGCGAGATGTGGACGGCCTCACAGCGCTGAAGCATCGTTCTGACGTCCGCAGCCACCGCTTTCATACCTCGTTCTGCCACTGAGGCCGCCGTGTGGACATGCAGGCCCCCGGTCTCGATCAACTCGATCTCCTTTGCCTCCCACGACCGCAGCCCCACCAGACATACGTCCTCTGGAGCGATGCCCGCCTCCAATCCCCGACGCAGCACGCAGGCATGCGACAGCTTCGACCCCGCGAACTCATCGCACAGATCCGGGTGAGCATCCAACCAGAGTATCCCCAGCCGCTGCTCGCCGAAACGGTCGCGCTGCCCGCCCAGGACCGGGATGCTGATGGAATGATCGCCGCCAAGGACTATCGGTACATTCGGTAGAGAGCCGATCTTCTCGCGGATAGGCGCAAAGTCGCGGACCTGATCCCTCACCTCCATATCGCCCAAGTCAGCGACGCACAGACCCGAGAGCCGCGTGCGATCCTCGCTGAAGGGTGTCAGATGCTGCGACCAGAAGCGGATGCGCTCCGGAGCTAGCCGCGCCCCCTTGCGTGCCGAGGCCGCATCATCGTATGGAATCCCGATGACCGTGAAATCGGCTTCCGCAGGCGAGATATTTGGACGGTGCAGATCCGCCCACATTCCGTGTGTCGCAGCAGGATCGGCCAATTTCAAACTCCTTCAATCAAAGAGAGCGCTCGCGGCGCTCTCTTGTTGCATGTTCTGCAGCCAGCGGCTAATCTTCCACAGAGTGGTAGCACAGTCCTGCCATACCCGGGCCCGTGTGCACCGCCAGCACTGGTGATAGCTCGCCGATCATCGACTCGACCACCTGCACCTTCGCCTCGACAAGTTCCTTGATCTTCTGCGCCTCTTGCAGCGCGCCGGCGTGCAGGTAGCCGATACGCGCCTTGCCGTTCCCAATGATGCCGGCAACTATGTCGGCCATTGCCGCATACGCCTGATGCCGGCTGTGTGTCTTTCCCAGTGGCACGATGACGCCCTCTTCGATTCCGATCAGCGGTTTGATGTGCAGCATGCTTCCCAGCAGCGCCTGTGCCTTGCCGATGCGACCGCCTAGCTGAAGATAGCGTAGCGTGTCGGCAGTCTGGATCATGTGAGAGATGGGGACCAGCTTCCTCACCGCCGAGGCAATTGAATCGAGGCGGGCGCCAGCCAGGGAGCGACGCGCGGCCTCCACAACCATCCAGCCTTGGCACAGGGCCGCGTTGCGGCTGTCGATCACCTCAACGCGCACCGCTGGCACCTTGCTCTTCAGCAAACGCGCCGCCTCCGTGGCCGATTCAAATGCCGCGCTGATTCGGGAGCTCATGTGGATGCTGATGATCTCCAGGACACCCTGCCGCGCTAGATCCTCGTAAACCTCCAGGTATTCCCCCGGGCCCGGTGCTGCGGTCTTCGGCGCAACACGCGCCGTCGGCAGCCAACGCAGGAACTCATCCCGTTGGATGGTGATCAGATCGCGCAGCACCTCCTGCCCTCGATGCATGTAATACGCCACCGTCCGTATGTTCAGGCTCCTGATGATCGGCTCAGGCAAGCTGGCCGTGCTGTCGGTCACGATGCCAACATTGGGCATTTTCACCGTCCGCCTCCGTCCATTTCATTCTACTCCGCCCCGATGCACTCGGCCCATGACACACGTATGCTTCTGGGCGTGACGGACGTTCGGTCTGTGCGCAAGCCGGAATTGTCGGATCCACGCCGGGCGGACGGGCGTTCCGGATCTTTGTCATATCTTCATGTTCCCTTTGTCGTCCCTTTGCGGTCGCCAGCTATCCTAAGCCCGTAACGATGAAGGGCATAAGCTCTTCAGAGAACGGAAAAGGAGAACTGGAAATGAAGAAGACAGTAGTAGTTGTTCTGATGGTTGCCGCCCTGGCCGTGTTGACGACGGGAATCGTGTTCGCACAGAACCCGCAGCCGCCCGCTCCTCGCGGCGGAGGCATGGGGCCCGGTGGCTTCGGCCAGATGCGCCTCGCGGCAAATGGGGCAGAGGCTCCGATGCACGAGTACATGGTCAGCGCCATCGCCGATGCCCTGGGCATCTCGGCGACCGATCTTGAAGGCCGCATCGACTCTGGCGAGACTGCGTACCAGGTCGCCGTGGACCTAGGCTTCACAGCCGATGAGATTCCGGCCCTGCTGCGCGATGCGCGCCTCAAGGCGTTCGATGCTGCGGCTGCGGACGGTGTAATATCGCGGGCCCAGGTCGACTGGATGAAGTCCCGGCCGTTCGGCATGGGCACCGGAAACTGTGATGGCACTGGCCAGCATATGGGCGGTGGGCGCTTCCAACAGACCAACCCATAACAAAGCAGCGATCTCGCCCTCGAGTCCTGGCAGGCAGTCCGCCTTCCAGGACTCTTCTATTCCGCTTTTGTCAGCGCACGTCCTTGGCCATGTGGTGGTACCCGGCCCAGCCAAAGCGTCTTCTCAATGGTTCAAGGTTGATGGTCGCCGTGATGCTCATTCCGAAGCGGGAGTAGAGTTCTATAGCTCGCGAGTTCTCTGCTTCGACGGTCAACGTGAGCTTGCGGGCGCTCGCCTCCCTGGCCCGATCCTCAGCACGATGCAAAAGCTGCTGGCCGATGCCGCGTCCTTCGAATTCAGGCAGGACTGCCAGGTGCGCCAGGAAGTATTCGTCTGGAGCTGCCGCAACGATGCCCTGAAGGGGGAGCGATCGCCACACCATGCGAAACGCGGCCATCAGGCCAGCCGCGCGGATGAAATGCAGGAGCGTCAAGATTTCCAACCGCTTCATCGTCGGGGCCGTGTACGCCAGCAGCAGGCCCACGGGGGCTCCATCCACCAGGGCGAGATCGGCGAATTGATGGCTGAAGAGATTCCGGGTGCCGCGGTACATGCGAGCGAGAATCTCGATCGCAGACCGCTCGTCCTCAACCCCCATCCAGTACGACGTCAGCGGCTGCATTGTCAAGAAGAGCAGATGACTCGCAATCGCCGCGGGATCCGGCGTTGCGGGCACGATCAGCGCAGCATCACTTGGCATGCATGTCCTTGCGCCATCAGAGTCTCGAAAGGCCCAGCCATAGGCACCATATGGGAAACAGGAGTAACCATCCAAGATTGCCTGCGCGCCCCACGTACCGGCTCATCCATGGGGCAGTTGACTCGTCTTCGGATCGCATGAGCACGCCGGGGATGGCGGTGGCGCCCAGAGCCATCACCGCGCCGGCGAACAGCCCCATATTCACGGCTCGGTTTGGAAAGATGTGCGCCGGCCCCGCCCAGTAATTGAGAAGCACGAGCCAAAGGCCGATGAGAGCATAGCCGGCGGCTACATGGAGTTGCGCCAGGAACCAGCTCACGGCTTCCGTGGCAGCGAGTACCGATCCAAGGCCCGCAACGAACGCCCCCAGCAGCGCGAGCCCGAAACCAATCAGCGCGAACTGCTCATCGATCAGGCGCTGCTCGGGGAAGAGCAGCATGGCGAGCCCCGCCGTCAGGATAGCTCCCATACCGATCAAGATGTCATATACGCGGCCAAAGGCACGGCCATAGGCCATGGATAGCAGCCCAAAAAGTAGCGCGAGGGCTTCGATCGCCGCAATCACAAAGGCGAGGCGACCGATGGTCCAAGGGGCGAAATCAGCGAGGGTCATGGTTCCGGGCGTTCCAGCCTTGCAGGCTTGCTGCCCTCAGTATACGAGCATTCAATAGCGTGGATTCGTGGTCCTGAACCGTGCTGCGCGCAACATGCGCCGTCGCCAACAAGCCTCTCGATTTCCGCGCCGGTTCAGAAAGGCAGTAGATGCGCGGGGCGGAGGCGACGATCGCCGTGGGTACGCTTGGCGGGTCGCTTTTGATCAGCATCCTAACCTCAAGACTTTGAGGCGATGAGCCGGATGAAGCTCGCCGGTTGGCCATGCCCGGTGGCGCGCCGGGCAGGATAGCAGTGCCCGGTCTTGGGTTGTCACTGCGGTCGCCGGAGCGTCGTGACCTTCGGCGTGCGGGCACGTGCCAAACGGCTCGTGTGCCTTGGGCGAAATGCGACTACCCTAGGGCTGATCACGAGAGTTGACCGGAGGCCCTGTAATGGATCATCTACCCCTCGATGCAAGCCGCGACGCTCAGCCGATACGGCTCTTCAAGTCTGACTTCATGGAATTCTTCACTCACATCAGCCCGGTGGCGGTGGTGGCGTTGTGGCTGCCGGTGGCAATACTGCTCCTCGTCTATGCCGTTGCCACGGCCGGGGGTGACCCTTTTCCGACATTCATCCTTCTTGGCGTACTGCTTGGGTTGTTCTTCTGGACATTCGCTGAGTACACGCTGCACCGCTTCCTCTTTCATTACAAGCCGAAGACGCCGCGGCAGGAGCGCATCTTCTTCCTCTTCCACGGCGTGCACCATGCACAGCCTCAGGTGAAGACGCGCTTGGTTATGCCATTCCCCGTCAGCATCCCGATGGCGCTGTTGCTTTTCGGTCTGATCTATCTCGTGGTCGCGGTCATCCTCCGGGCTCCCCAATGGGTGGCGCCGCTGATGTCCGGATTCCTCCTGGGCTATCTGACTTATGACCTCACACACTACGCCACGCATCACTTCCCCATGCGGTCAGGCATCGCGAAGTATCTCAAGCGATATCATATGCAGCATCACTACAAGGATCCCAACACGCGCTTCGGCGTAAGCTCACCGATCTGGGACTTTGTCTTCCGGACGCGAGGAATGGATTGAGCCTGCCCCAGGAATGCCCGCTGGATGCAGATTACCTTCATTAAGCCCACGCTTGGCTGCCTGCAGGACGGCGAAAGGTTTGTGGATGAGGGCCGTATGGAACCGCTGTCCTTGGGGGTGCTCGCCGGCCTGACTCCGCCGGGCGTGGATTGCCGCTTGTTCGATGACCGCGTCGACGAGATTGACTACGACGAGCGAACCGACCTCGTGGCCATCACCGTGGAAGCCTTCACGGCCCGCCGCGCCTATGAGATCGCCGACGAATATCGTCGGCGGCGAGTGCCGGTGGTGATGGGTGGCATGCATGCCACCCTCATTCCCAACGAAGTGGCACAACATGCCGATTCCGTCTTTACCGGAGACGCGGAAGGCCTGTGGCCCCAGGTCGTGGCCGATGCGCACGAGCGGCGGTTGCAGCCGCGTTACGAAGGCACGCTGGGAGTGCCGCAACGCGGTACCATGCCGAGGCGCGACCTGTATTCCGGCAAAGGATACCTGCCCATCAGCCTGCTGCAATTTGGACGCGGCTGTCATCACCGCTGCGAATTCTGTGCCGTGGGAGAGTACTTCGGTCACCGCCAGTGCACGCGCCCGGTCGAGGAAGTCGTGGCAGAGATCAACGCCCAGGCCCGCAGGGACCTCTTCTTTGTG
>DATDCZ010000035.1:0-7084 GCA_036524055.1 Anaerolineales bacterium
CCGGAAAAGAAGTAGACCTCGCCTCGTCGGGGCGAGGATTCCCTTATCAATGGAGGTATGACATGTCAAAGGTAGTCGTTCAAACATTCCTGACCCTGGATGGTGTTTACCAGGCGCCGGGGGATCCCAATGAGGACACCGAGGGCGGTTTCACACATGGTGGTTGGCAGGTGCCGTACTTTGATGCCGATGCCGGCAAGGTGATGGACTCGCAGATGCCCGAGCTTGGCGCCCTGCTGCTCGGGCGCAAGACCTACCAGATCTTCGCGGCCTACTGGCCCACCGCGCAGGGCGACGATGCCGCCGCAAAGATATTCAATTCCATCCCGAAATACGTGGTATCCACCACCCTGAAGAGCGCCGACTGGAACAACTCGAGGCTGATCCAGTGGAACCTGGCACAGGGCGTTAACCAGGCCAAGACGCTCGTGACCACCGGCATCGTATCGGTCATCGGGAGCGGCAAGCTGGTGCAATCGCTGATGAAAGAGGGACTGGTGGATGAGTATCGCCTGTGGATCCATCCGCTCGTGCTGGGCAGCGGGAAGCGCCTCTTCGATGGCGGTGTGATCCCTACGAACCTCAAGCTGGTCGATACGAAGACCACGGGCTCGGGAATCGTGATGCTGACGCTCGTCCCGGAGAAGAAGTAGCGCAGCCAATGACCAAAGTCGTATTCAGCATGACCATGTCGCTGGACGGTTTCATCAATGACCCCAGCGGCAGCGTAGATCGGCTCTACCCCGACCTCGGAGCGCTGCAGCTGACCGAGTGGCTGCAGCAGTCGATTCGCGATACCGGCGCGGTCTTGATGGGCCGCGGGACGTACGATATGGCCGGCGGCGATTTCACCGGCTACGAATTTCAGGTGCCGATCTTCGTTGTCACGCACCGCCCGCCGGAAAAACCTGCCGAGGGCGAAAACGACCAGCTGAAGTTCCATTTCATCAGCGACGGCATCGAAAAGGCGGTAGCCCGCGCGCGGACCGCGGCCGGTGACAAAGATGTCACGGTGGTGGGCGGGCCCGAAACCCTGAAGCAGCTGCTGCAGGCACGGCTGCTGGATGAGCTGCAGGTCGGCATCATGCCCATTCTGCTGGGAGGCGGGCAGAGGCTGTTCGAGGACGCCGAACTTGCGGCAATGGAGCTCGAGAAGCTGAGCGTAACAGAGGTGCTGGGCGTGACATACATTCGTTACCGCATCCCGCGATAATAGGAGCGAACATGGGACTGCAACGTTCTCACGGTTATTTTGCATCGCCTCCAGAGGGCAAGGGCCCGGGCGTACTGGTGCTGCATGCCTGGTGGGGGCTGAATGATACGATCAAGGCTTTCTGCAGCCGAGTGGCACGCTCCGGCTTCAGTGTCTTTGCCCCTGATCTGTATCACGGCAAGATCGCCGAGACCATCCCTGAGGCGGAGGCTCTCGTCAAGTTGTTGAATAAGAACGAGCAGCTGGCCAGGTCCGAGATCGAGGATGCTGCCCTGTACCTCGCCGTCCGCAGCGGTCATCTGGATAACCTCGCCATCGTCGGTTTCTCGCTGGGTGCGTACTATGCGCTCGAGCATTCGACTTCCGATCCGGATCACATCCGCGCGGTGGTCGTCTACTACGGCACCGGCGGCGGCATGGACTTCAAGAAATCCAGGGCCGCCTACCTGGGTCACTTTGCAGAGAACGATCCATTCGAGCCGCGCGCGGGCGTCGATGAACTCGAGCAGACGATCCAGAAAGCGGGCCGGCCCGTGACCTTCCATCACTACCCCGGCACAGGGCACTGGTTCGCCGAACCGGACCGCACCGACGCCTACAACAAAGCCGCGGCCGAGCTGGCTTGGGATCGCACGCTCGAATTCCTGAGGAATCCGGCAACGAGCTGATCGCTTGCCTTCGACCGAAAAAGATATGGCCCCGGTACGCTGCCGGGGCCTTTTCTTTTCCGGATTGGCTGCCATCCTCCGCAGTACAATCTATTCAATGATGAGGAGGGTTCAATGAAGCGCACCGTACTTGTGCTGGTCCTGCTCGCTGCTTTCATCTTTCCGACTGCCGCCTACGCCCAGGAAGGCATTATCTACGGCGACAGCATCCCGGCGGGCGTCACCGTAAACCACGACGTTGTGCTGATCGGCAACAACGTCTTCATTGGCGGGGTGGTGAACGGCAATGCCTTCATCCTCGGCAACCAGGTGCTGATCAGCGGCACGGTCAATGGCAGCCTGGTGATGCTGGCACAGAACGCCGCCATCGGCGGCGAAGTGACCGGGGCGGCGTACGCGATGGCGCTCACATTGGACCTGCGCGACCCGGCCTCGATCAACCGCGACCTGTACGCGCTGACCGTCAGCCTCACCAGCAAGCCCGCATCGGCGGTGGAGCGCCACCTGTTCGCGCTGGGCCTGGATGCCGGCCTCAACGGCCGCATCGGCGGCGACCTGCACACCGTCATCGGCCCGATACAGCTCTATAACGGCCTGGTGCGCCTGCTGGGCTTCAACGAGCTGACGCTCGAGCTGCACTTCGAGCTGCCCAGCGCGCCTGCCACCTCCACGCCAACCGGCACAGGCTCAGTGCCGGGCGGCAAGGCCTACTTCACGTTCAGGTTCCAGGCGCCGTTACCACCCTTCGATTGGTCCACGTGGAGCATGAACGCTTTGCGCACCTGGGCAGTGCTCTTCGTCTTCGGACTGCTCGGACTGTGGCTGCTGCGCCCGCCGCTCGAAGCCGCCGGCCGTCCCATGCTGGGGCGCCCATGGCGCACGCTGGGCATCGGCTTCATCGTGCTGGTGGTGGCGTTCAACCTGTTCATCGTGGCGCTGCTCATCGCGGCGCTGATCTTTGCCATCGGCCTCGGACTGAACGCCATCGGGCTGTGGCCCATTTCGGTGGCGCTGTGGGTGGTGGCCTACTCGGCCATCATCATTGCCCTCACGGCCCTCAGCCTGTATATCGCATACGGGGCGACCATCGTGGTCGCGTATCACCTCGCGACGTGGCTCGCGCACAAGACGACCTGGCCGCGCAGCATTTGGCTGGCGATCCTGGCGCTCTTTGTGGGAACGTTGATCTACACGCTGCTGCGGTCGGTGCCCTACGCGGGCTGGATCATCGGCCTGCTCGTCACCGCCCTTGGCATGGGCTCTGCCTGGCTGGCATACCGCGAGCCCGCGCGTGTGGCTGCGGTCCAAGGGCTGGCGGTGTTTCCGAGACCCGCACCGGCAATCAAGAAGAGCAGAGCCTAGCCTAGCGGGTGCAATTCCCGGGGACACTTGGCTGAACTGATCCTCACCGAAAAAGAGATATGCGCAGGTGCTCTTCCTGCGCATATCTCTTTTTCGGAATCAATTCCCCTCTCCCTTTGGGAGAGGGGTCAGGGGTGAGAGGTGACGGGCTCCCCATCACCAATTGCCAATGGGAGGGGTCAGCCAGTTCTCAGCGCATTCCACCACACCATGCGCCTGTTGGCCTCGTCATACACGCGCCACTTCAGGCATTCCAGGCTGGATAGGAATGTGAGCGGCTTGACGTGGAACAACGGATTCTCGCGATAGGCGCGCTCCAGGTTGTAACTGGGGATCCTGGCGCTCAGGTGATGAACCTGGTGAAAGCCGATGTTGCCGGTGAACCACTGCAGCAACCGGGGCAGCTTGTAGAAAGAGCTGCCCTCCAGGCTGGCCTGCAGATAGTTCCACTCCGCGTGCCGCCTCCAGTACACCCCCTGGAACTGGTGCTGCACATAGAACATCCACACGCCGACGATGCTGCCGAGATACAGCGTGATGCCCTGCACGATGAGATAGGCGCGCCAACCGAAGCCGAAACCCATCGCAAGGACCAGCAGCACCACGGCCAGGTTGGTCCACCACACGCTGGTGCGTTCGCGGGTGCCCTTGGCGAGCGGCAGCCGTTCCATCAGGACGAACATGAGCGGCGAGCCGATCAGGAACATGGCCACCGGGTCGCGCATGACCGCATAGGCCACCTTGATGTACCACTTCGCCTTGACGAACTCCTCGGCCGTCATGGTGTAGACGTCGCCCACGCCGCGCCGGTCCAGGTCGCCGGCTGTGGCGTGGTGGATGGCGTGCTCATGCTTCCAGCGCTGATACGCCGTGAAGGTCAGCAGCCCGGTGACGATCCCCATCCAGTCATTGGCCTTCTGCGACTTGAAGAACGATCCGTGCCCGCAGTCATGGAAGATGATGAACGCTCGCACCAGGAAGCCGGAGGCCAGGATGCACAGCGGCACGGTGATCCACAGCGAGATCTCCACGCTGCGCAGCGCCAGGTAGAACAATACGAAATACGGTATCAGCGTGTTGGCGGCCTGCCAGATAGCCTTGCGCAGGTCTGGCCTGGCGTACGCCGCCACGATCTTCTTCCAATCAGTGTTCCCCATGGTCGACTGATTCATAGGCGCTCCATTTCCATACATATTGTACAGCGGCAGCGGGCCTTGTGGGCGCGCGGCTGCATTGCGCACGAGCGCCGGAAAAGAACAACCTCCCCCGTTCCGCTGCCGGCGGATGGGGGAGGTCGTCGTTATAGCCAATCTGTTTGTGGGCCTATGCTACAGTCGGGGCCGCCTTGGGATCGGCGCCGAACCGGTTAGGGCCTTTCGTGCCGTCGGTCACGGCAAAGATCAGGTTGACGATCGGCAGCAGCAGCCACCAGCCGCTGTGGTCGGTATCGTGCATCCGGCGCACTCCGACCGCAATGGTCGGAAGCAGGATCGCGAGCTGGTAGAGGCCCACAAGGATGCTCTGGTTGGAGGAGTCCCGGGAAATCCCCAGGGCCCCGTCGATCAGGCCGAGCACGAGCGCAATGATGAAGTTGAACAACACAAACATCCAGTACTCCATCCGTCGGGCGCGACCGGAAAACACGGCGTACTTCTTCAAGACATCGGTGTACCAGTGCATGGGTTCTCTCCTTGTTGCCCCCTCCAATGCTCTAGGGCGGCCGCGGGGCATTCGGCCGTCGCCCTCCCAACGAGCCAACGCGATCGGCAGGCTGTGATTATAACGGGAGGGGAGGGCGAGTTCAAAAAATGGCCTCCAGGCGTACAATCTGCATCATTCCCAGGAGGGTGACCATGGAGCGAACGAATTGGACGCGGGAGGAATTGATACTTGCGTTCAATCTCTACTGCAAGATTCCCTTTGGAACCATCCACCATCGGAATCCGCGCATTATTGCTCTGGCGAAGCTGCTCGGCCGCACACCTTCTGCCGTCGCCTGGAAGCTCGCCAACTTGGCCAGCCTCGATTCCTCGCTTAGGCGGCGCAACATTGCGGGCGCGTCGCATGCCAGCCAGCTCGACCAGGAGGTGTGGAACGAATTCACGGGAAATTGGGAACGCTTGGCCTTCGAGAGTGAGAGACTCTTGGCCAAGATGCAGGGCAGGCCGATCGAGCTTGCTGCCGAGATCGAGACCGACGAGCTGCCGCGAAGCGGCAAGGAACGACGAGCGGAAGTGATGCTGAGGGTCAATCAGAGCTTCTTCAGAAAGGCGGTTCTCGCGTCCTATGGCGAAACGTGCTGCGTTACGGGGCTAACATTTCCGACGCTGCTCGTCGCGAGCCACATAGTGCCTTGGTCGAAGGACGAGGCCAACCGAGTGAACCCGCGCAACGGCTTGTGCCTCAATGCATTGCTAGACCGGGCGTTCGATACTGGCCTCATTACTGTCACAACGGACTTCCGCGTCAAGATAAGTACTGCTGTTAGGGATGCCGTGAAGGACACTGCCAAGACCGGATTACTTACCCGGTTTCACGGGAAGCAGATCAAGCTACCCGACAAGTTCCTCCCGGTTCCTGAATTCATTCGCTATCACAACGTTCATATCTTCCGAGGCAAGTAACACAGCCCTCTCTCCCTCCTCGGTATAATCCTCCAACAACGCAATGCGGCTGCGTGCGGCCTATGACCGCTTCCTGGAATACCTGCTCGCCCTCGTCCTGATCATCGTCGTCGCGGGCGCGTTCAACCTGCTGCGCGAGGCCCTGCACGAGACCGTCGCCGCGCTGCTGTTCCTGATCCCCGTGGGCGTGGTCACCGGCCGCTGGGGACTTGGACCTGGCGTCACCGCGGCGCTGGGGGCCTTCCTGGCTTTCAACTACCTCTTCATAACACCCTACTACACCTTTACTGTCCACCGCGCCGGCGACCTGGTTGTGCTGCTGGTCTTTCTGATCGTGGCGGTCGTGATGAGCCAGCTGGTCGCCCGCGCTCAAGCCGGGACGCGCGCCGCCCTGGCGCGCGAGCGCGAAGCCACGCAGTTGTACGAGTTGAGCACGGCGTTGGCAGGGCCCCGCGACAGCCGCAAGATCGCAGACACGCTGGCGGAGCATATGCGTTCCAGCCTGGAATGCGACCACGTGCAGATCTCGCTGAATGGGTCTGACGAGCCTGCTGTCGCCTCAGCCCGCGCATCAAAAGCTGCGCCTGTGCCTCAACGCCCGCCGGAGTTTGCCACTCCCATTCAGGGCATAGCCGGTGCGATGGGGGAGATCCGGCTGTGGAGGGCGGCGCACTTTTCGCCGGCAGAGGAGCGGCTGGTGAAGACCTTTGCGGGTCAGGCGGCGGTGGCACTCGAACGTGCCGCCCTGGCTGAGGCCGAAGACCGGGCCCGGCTCCTGGAGCAAAGCGACCGGTTCAAGTCTTCGCTGCTGTCTTCTGTTTCACATGATCTGCGCACCCCACTGGCGACCATCAAGGCCGCGGCTTCAAGCTTGCGCTCGGGCGAGGTCAAGTGGGATTCACCCGCACGACCGGACCTGCTGGCAGCCATTGACGAGGAGACCGATCACCTCAATATGCTGGTGGGGAATCTTCTCGACATGTCGCGCATCGAATCGGGCGCCCTGCGCCCACAGCTGCGCTGGAACGTCTTATCTGAGATAGTGCACAGCACGGTGAGGCGCATGGACCGCGTGGCCAGCGGCCACCGTATCGTTGTCGATATTCCGGACGATCTTCCGCTGGTCCCCGTTGATTTTGTGCAGATGGGCCAGGTCTTCACCAACCTGATCAGCAATAGCGTCAAGTTCGCCCCGCCGGATACCGACGTGCGCGTAC
>DATDCZ010000036.1:0-2861 GCA_036524055.1 Anaerolineales bacterium
CGGCTATTGGTCTCTTGGCAAGGGCATCTTTCCTGCCACCGAAGCGGGCATGCAGGAGGGGCAAACCATCAGCAGTCATGGCAAAGAGTACCGCAGCGGCCTCTTCGCCCACAGTCCCTCCGATCTCCGCTATGTCCTGGATGGAAAGTTCGCCGCATTTCAGACCGAGATCAGCATCCAGGAGAGCGCCTGTGGTGATGGCGCCTCCTTTGCTGTGCTCTTGGATGGCAAAGAGATCTATGACTCTGGCACCATGCTGCCCGCCGATGCTCCCCGCCCGGTAGATCTGGACGTCAACGGCGGCCGCCTGCTTGTGCTAAAGACAATGTCTGGTTCCGATATAAGTTGCGATTGGACCATCTGGGGCGATCCTTATCTCGTTTCGGTCCCGTAGCGCCTCGCACCAGCTGGGTTAACACTACACCGTCACGGCTGCCCTGAGGGCAGCCGTGACGGTGTTTATTCTGCAGGTCGGGGTGCCGGGATTTGAACCCGGGACCTCTTGCTCCCAAAGCAAGCGCGCTACCAACTGCGCTACACCCCGTGCGGTCAGAATTCTATCAGATGCAGAAGCTGGTACTTCTACCAGCCGCCGGTGCGCGCCCGGTTGCGGATGGTATCCTGCAGCGCCGCAAGCATCTCCATGAACGAATCTTTGCTTGCCGAGCCGCGGTTGGTGGCTTCGCTCTCCAGGCGCTCCAGCAGGTATTGCAGCCACGCCATCCAGGCCCGCGGATTGCTCTGGATCTCGGCCACCTCGCTCGCCGCCCGATCCAGCGTCTCGCGTAGTTCGTCTTCTCGTATCATGCTCCACCGCTCCCTTCCAGCGTGTCCCGTAGGGGCCTGCGCCTCTTTCCCCCATTTCCGTGCGCCCGTCCGTCCCGCGCACGGGTATTGTATCCCTGTCCGCGCGTCTGTAATGCGTCCAGAATTATCCTTCGACGACTGTGTGCTACAATATTTCCCGAGGCAAAATGGCAAAGGTCGATGGCGTGATCGAAGCCGTGCGTTACAAGGGAGGCAAGATCGACCTCGTCCGCCTCTACGAGCGCCGCGGCCCCACCTACGGCGACCACGTGGTTATGGACCGCCTCACCCTGCTCTCCCGCCTCAAGGAGGGCAAGCGCATCATGACCGGGCAGCGCAAGCCGTACCTCGCCAGCACTTTTGACCTGGGAAAGGCCGTTGCCCTCGTGGGTAAGAATGGCAATCAAGTGGTGACCACGTCCGATCAACCCGGGCAGGACCGGCTCGAGGGCGTGCCTGCCTTCTAGGCTCACCCGCTGCTCGTCTTCCCCGGCTGAGGCCCGCCGCTGCTGCAACTCCAATAGGCTCCAGCATGAAGGTCATCGATAAGACCCCCTTCCAGGACGAAAAAGGCAACATGAGCCTCTACCAGCGCATTCAAAGTACGCTGGAGTATGGTGCTGAGTGGCAGGCGGAGATCGAAGCCCAGAAAGGCATCATCGCACAACTGGAGCGTGTGCTCGAAAAGGGCTTCACCCTCATACGCAACCTGAACCTCGAGAACAGCAAGATCATCGAACCTCTCATCCTCGTTGGCCCTCCTGGCGTGTACGTACTCTACGTCACCCCGGTAACCGGCTTCTTTGAGGCCAAGGGCGATGAGTGGAATGTGATCAAGGGCCATCAGCACACACCGGCGCCGGTCAATCTCATGTCGCGTGTCGGCCGCCTCGCCCGTGCCGTGCAGGTGTTCCTCAACCGCCAGGGCGTGTTTTTGCCCGGCGTTGTGGAGCCGGTCTTGATCGCCGCCGATCCCGGCGTGCACGTGGAATCCCTCCGGCCCGTCGTGCGCGTGGTCCTGAGCGATGGCGTCAAACAGTTCGCCGCCTCGCTTCTGCAAGGGCGTCCGCTGCTCAAGTCCGAAGCGGTCTTCGAGGTCGTGGATCACCTCATCAATCCGCGCCGCAAGGGCGCCGCAGCCGCAGCAGGCGCTTCGCCGTTTCAGGGCAGCGAAAAGCCCGCCCCCATGTACGATCCAAATCTCGGGGAAGTGGTGGAAGAAGTGCCGGGGGCATCGACGGAGGGATCCCCGCCGGCCTCACAGCGAGCGCGTGCCATCTTCCACGCGGCCGAGGAGTCCAAACCATTTGACCCCGCGGACCTGAGCTTCGAATTCGACGAGCACGGCACCGCCGCCATGCCGGACGGCCTGCTCGAGACCAGTCCTTCTCAGCGGCCTGAAGGCGCTGCACCCCGCCGCGGCTTCAGCCAGGGGCAGTGGATCTTCCTGGTCGTAATGGCGCTGATCGAGTTCTTGGTCCTCGCGGGCTTCGTCTACATGCTCTTGTTCGCTGGCGCCTAACTGCTTTGTCCAATCCGCTCCTAAGCATCATCATCCCGGCTCACAACGAAGAAACCCGCCTGCCCCGAACGTTGGAGCAGGTATTTGCTTTTCTCGCCTCCCAGGAATATTCCGCCGAGGTCATCGTCGTTGAGAACGGCAGTTCGGACCGGACCCTCGAGATCGCGCAGGGCTTCGCCGCGGACCACCCGAACCTGCACGTGATCCACTCCGCCGCGCGCGGCAAGGGGCTGGCGGTCCGTACGGGTATGCTTGCGGCCTCCGGCGAATACCGCTTCATGTGCGATGCCGATCTCTCGATGCCCATTGAGCAGGTGAATCGTTTTCTGCCGCCCGCCTTGCGGGACTTCGATGTTGCCATCGGCTCGCGCGAGGTCAAGGGTGCCCGGCGCTACAACGAGCCCGCGCATCGACACCTGGGCGGGAGGTTCATTAACCTCATCATCCGGTTGCTCATCCTGCCCTCGCTGCAGGATACCCAGTGCGGCTTCAAGTGTTTCCGCGCGGCCGTGGCCCGGGACCTGTTCGCGCA
>DATDCZ010000037.1:0-13503 GCA_036524055.1 Anaerolineales bacterium
GCTGCAGCTGATCGAGGCGGGAGACAAGGGGCTCGAACGCGCTCGGCGCGCCGCTGAAAGCAAGCGCATCCCCCTTGCCGACGCAACTCTGCACGCACCCATCCTCCGGCCGACGAGCATACGTGACGCCTACGCATTTGAAACTCACGTGAAGACCGCCAATGCCAACCGCGGTCGCGAAGTACCCGAGGAATGGTACAAGTTCCCCGTCTTCTACTTTACAAATCCGGGAAATGTCTTCGGCCCGGACGATGTGATTCCGTACCCCGTCTACACCAATGAGATGGATTACGAGTTGGAAGTAGCGGCCATCATCGGCAAGCCTGGGCGCGACATCACCGCAGAACACGCGCCACAACACATCTTCGGCTTCACGATCCTCAACGATTGGTCTGCGCGGGATGTCCAGCGCGATGAGATGAAAGTCGGGCTCGGGCCCGGCAAGGGCAAGGATTTTGCGTCGTCGCTCGGACCGTGCATCGTCACAACAGACGAATTGGCCGATCGGGGCGCCGGCCGGCCCGGCGTGTACGATTTGCAGATGCGCGCAAAGGTCAATGGCAGGGAGATGTCGAAGGGCAATTTCAAGGACATCTACTGGTCGTTTGGCGACATACTTGCGCGTGCCTCGCAGTCGGTGACGCTCATGCCCGGAGATGTCATCGGCTCGGGCACAGTTGGCACGGGCTGCCTGCTTGAAATCACCAAGGCAAAAGGCCCCTGGCTCAAGGCGGGCGACGTGGTGGAGCTTGAGATCGAGGGCATCGGCATTCTGCGGAACACCATTGGCCAGAAAGGCGGCTGATTGAAGCCCACATTGCGCTTGGGTGCCGCCTTCAGCGGGCTCCTCGTGGCTGCCGCTTGCGCACCTGCGGCATCGCCTGCACCGGCCGCAGATGCCCTCGTGCAGCCGGGTCTGGAGACACCGCAGTCTCAGCCTGCCCCATCCGCCACAGCCGAGTTTCTGCCTCCACCAGCCGGCGCCAATGCCTTTCCATTCGGTGACCTCGGCGTAAGCGTCTCGTTCTCCTACCCTGAAGGTTTCGCTACGGGCGCCGTACCCGCGATGTTGCCGAAAATGGCAATACAAGACCCTGGGGATCCTGAGTACCCGGGACATGCCCGCATCCTCCTGACGGGATACGCCGGCGAGGATCACACGAATACCGCTCCCGGCATTCGTGTGTTTCGCCTAATCGACGTCGATGCGATGGAACCGGCAGTCGTCTCGGGACTCCAGGCGGTCATCGCGGGTACCTCCGAGGATCATTTCGATTTCCCCCGCATACCGGCCGCAGGTCGCACTGTCGATGCGCAGGCACAGCTCGTGAACTTTGTCAATGGCAAGGGCTATCGGTTCCTGGTGCAGGGTTCGTATGATGCGGCTGCCCTCCGCGGAACCCGCTTGTATTACATCTACCAAGGCATCACCGCAAATCAGAAGTTTCTGGTCACGGTGCTCCTGGAGACGGACGCACCCTTCATCGCCGACCTTGCCACAGGCGCGCCGTTTACTTCTGGCCCGGAGGCGGACGCCTACGTCAAAACCCTGAACGCGCGCATCAATTCGGCGCAGCCGGGTGAATTCTCGCCCTCGCTCGATACTTTCGATCAGCTCATCCAGTCACTCGGGGTTGTCGAGGATTAGTTCGGAGTTCAGGGCATGCCACAACAAGGGGCACCAGCTTATCTTCTGGGAGGGAGCCGCAAAATGAAACGTCCAGTGAAATTGACTTTTGCCGGCGTGGCGGTGCTGCTCGTTCTGGCGTGCGCCGTCGTTCCGGCGGGCACCGGAGCGCCTATATCTGTGCCCACTGTTGCACCCGGCGCGATCAATACGCCCGCCGAGGCCACATCACCGGTTGCAGCACCCACGTCGGGCGCCACACAGGTGGCGGGCGCCGAAGTGTCGTTTTCCGGCGTAAGTTTCACCATCCCGCAGGGGCTGGCCTTGGGCGCCGCGTGTGAGACAGTCCCCGCCGTAAGTGGCGACAATGGTGCACCCTGGGACCTCGCGCCCGCCTACATTCGCTGCACGCTGCAGGGATATCCATTGCAGGGTATGTTCTTTGAGCCCCAGATCATGGTCTATCCCGCACCGGAGTACGCCGCGGCCAACCAGTCGGCAGCTGAAAGCATCCAGCGCATCCAGACCATTCTCGCAAGCCCGTCCCCCGCCCTGAGCAATGATCTGTTGCCGCACCTGCCTTGGGCCAACGCGGCCCAGCAGATCGGCGCGCAACCAGTGGTATTGAACTTCAATGGTGGTGCGGGTGTACGCGTCCTGACCCAGTATTCTCAGTACTTTGCCCCGATCAACAATCACGAACTCTTCTATCACTTTGAGGGCCTCTCCGGCGATGGCAAGAGTCTCGTGGCGACCACCTTGCCTGTCAATGCGGCTTTCCTGGTTTCATCCAGCGATCCGGCCGCCGCACTCCCGCCAGATGGGATTGCCTACCCGGGGTTTGACAACCAGGATCCGAATGTGTGGACCAGCTACTATGATACGGTCACGAATAGGCTTAGCACTACGACTCCAGAGTCATTCCAGCCCTCACTCGCACTGCTCGACACGCTTATTGGTACTTTAACCGTGGCACCGTAAGGAGGCGACATGCCGTTCTATCATCGGCTCGGCCAGGTTCCCCATAAACGCCATACGCAATTCAAGAAACCAGATGGTAAGCTCTACCGCGAGGAGTTGATGGGCCTGGAGGGTTTCTCCAGCATTCAATCCCTGCTGTACCATCACTTCCTGCCGCCTCGAATTGTCAAGTCCGAGGATCTCGGGCCGCGGAAACCTGAGGTCGTCGAATTCGGGCCGATACAGCACCGGGCCTTCAGGGCAGCCCAAGCTCCTCTTGCAGGCGATCCTCTCTCCGCGCGCATTCCGCTCTTGAGCAACAATGATGTGACACTCGGCATTTCCCACGCCAACAAGAGCATGGATTACTTCTACCGCAATGCCCAGTCCTATGAAACCTGGTGGGTTCACGAAGGCCGGGGCACGCTCAAGACCCAGTTCGGCAGCTTGCCGTTTCACGAGGGTGACTACATCGTCATCCCGTTCGGAACGACCTGGCAGATGATCCTGGACACTCCTGAGGCTCGTTTCTTCACCATAGAAAATCCATCGCAGCTGGAACCGCCGAAACGGTACCGGAATGAATTCGGTCAGATGCTCGAGCATGCGCCCTACTCTGAACGGGATATCCGCGTCCCCGAGACTTTGGAGACCCACACTGAGCGCGGCTCGTTCGAAGTGCGCATCAAGGTCCGCGATCGCCTCACCCGTCACGAGCTCGATCACCACCCCTTCGACGTTGTGGGCTGGGATGGCTACCTCTATCCGTGGATCTTCAATATCAACGATTTCGAGCCCATCACCGGCCGCGTCCATCAGCCGCCGCCCGCCCACCAATGCTTCCAGGGACACAATTTCGTGGTCTGCTCATTCGTGCCAAGGCTTTTCGACTACCATCCTGATGCCATCCCCGCGCCCTACAATCACTCCAACGTGAACTCGGACGAAGTCATCTACTACGCCGAGGGCAACTTCATGTCACGCAAGGGCATTGACAAGTACGACATCAGCCTGCATCCGTACGGCCTCCCGCACGGCCCGCAGCCGGGCATGACCGAAGCCTCCATTGGCAAGAAAGAAACCAACGAGCTGGCGGTCATGGTAGATACCTTCTTTCCACTGCACCTCACCAAACAGGCGCTTGAGCTCGAGAAGAAGGAATACATGGCTAGTTGGCTCGAAGGTGACGGCCAATAGCCCGAAACCCATCGGGGCAGAAGATGAAAAGGTACATCAGAATCGCTTCACCCCTTTTCCTGGCGTTCGCGCTCACGGCCTGCACAATCAACCTTCAGATGCCCTTGTCGAGCGACCAGCAACAGCAGGCAGCCACGATCGTGGCCGGCACGCTTCAGGCATTGGGCACTCCCGCGACTGGTGGGGCGCCAACGTTGACCATAACCGGGAATTCAAATTGCCGTTCGGGCCCGGGGAGCAGCTTCAAGGTTGTCACATCCTTGACAGCCGGCACGAACCTGGCGTTGGTCGCCAGGAGCTCCTCCAACAATTTCTGGCAGGTGAAGCTTCCCAACTCTGAAGACACCTGCTGGGTTTGGGGGCAGTACGCCACTCCCAATGGAGACTACGCCAGCCTGCCTGAGGCGGCGCCCGAACCATCGTCGGGAGCGGCCGGCTCGCCTGCGCGCCCTTCGAGTCTTTTTTATCAGTACACCTGTCCATTTGGACAGTTGACCACAAACCTTTCGTGGGGAGACGCAGCAGATAACGAAGCGGGCTACCACGTCTACCGCTGGGACCTGCTGATCGCGGATCTCCCCGCCAACTCCACGGCCTACACAGACGTAGTCACGGTGGATATATACAGTCCGCTGCAATACAGCGTGGAGGCTTACAATAGCGCCGGCGCCTCTGCGCAGCGAACGATCAGTTTCAAATGCGAATAGGGCTCCTCTTAAAGAACGCGAGCCCACATGGAACGGGAGCACCCCAAATGATGAGACGGTTTCTAAAGACGGTGCTGAGCATCGGATTGCCGGCCGCCCTCGCTGCTTGCAGCCTGCCTTTGATCCAGGTCGAGCCGAGCCTCTCGCCGATCGACCAGGCATCCACCATTGTCGCCGGGACTCTGCAGGCGTCCGGCATCTCGACCTCGTCCGCAGCTACTGCAGCCCCGCCGACTAACACTCCCCCGCCCGCCACTCCAACAACCAAGCCAACCCTCTACATCAATGCCAGCACAGCCAAGTGTCGCAGCGGCCCCGGTCCGGATTTCCAGGAGATCGCCTCATTTACGACGGGCACAACGGTCGACCTGATCGCCAAGGACACAGCCGACGGCTACTGGATGGTGAAGGATCCTGCGTCAGGAGGCAGCTGCTGGGTTCAGGTACAGGACGCCAGCCCCGGAGGCAGCTTCGAGCTTTTGCCGGAGGTCACGCCCCAGGCGGTTTCGCAAAGCGCGCCCGGGCGCCCGAGCCGCGGTAACTGGAACTACAGCTGCGACAACTCCACCTTGACCATGTTGCTTGGCTGGAATCCGCCCACGGGCACTGTGAATGGTTACCGGGTTTATCGATTCGGGACTCTGGTCACTGACCTGCCTGCAAGCACGACCTCATATCAGGAGACGATCCCCTTCACATATGGTTCAAGCATGAATTATGCGGTGGAGGCATATAACGACGCTGGCGCGGGCGCGCAAGTATCCTGGGACTTTACCTGCCCATAGCCGAAGCCTGCGCCGCGCAGCCGCGTGACGACCCTGGCACAACAAGAAGGTCTCGCATCCCCTGCGAGACCTTCTTCTATTCTTCCAGTGCTTCTTTTGCCTTCTTCGTCTGCTTGCCGCGTTCGTCTGTGTTCAGGATCCGCTTCCGGATTCGATAGGACGCTGGCGTAACTTCAAGCAGTTCGTCGTCCGCCAGGTACTCGATGGCTTCATCGAGGCTCATCTGTCGCGGCGGCGTGAGCCGGATTTCCATGTCGCCACGGGAAGCCCGCACGTTGGTCAGGTGCTTCTTGCGGCAGACGTTGATCGGAATATCGCGCCCGCGGCTTGCTTCGCCCACAACCATGCCCTCGTAGACTGCCAGGCCAGGGCCACAAAACAGCGTACCGCGTTCCTCCGCCGACTTGAGCGCGTAGGCTGTGGTATCACCGGCCTCCATGGCGACGATCGAGCCGGTGCTGCGTGTCGCCATCGGTCCCGCCATCTCGTCATAGCCGTGGAATACTGTATGCATCACTCCGGCACCCCGGGTTGAGGTCAGGAATTGGTAACGGAAGCCCAGCAGGCCGCGCGTCGGTGCGATGTAAGTGATGCGTGTCATACCCTGCCCCGCGTCCTGCATGTCCATCATCTGACCTCGCCGGGCGCCAAGCATTTCAACCACAACCCCTACGGTTTCGCTGCTCGTCTCAATGTGAACTTCTTCGTATGGCTCCAGTAGTGATCCGTCTTCAGCCTTCTGGTAAATGACCTCGGGCCTTGAAACCTGGAATTCGTAACCTTCCCGGCGCATGTTCTCGATCAGTATTCCAAGGTGCAGTTCTCCGCGCCCGGAAACGAGAAATGTGTCCGCCGAATCGGTCTCTTCTACGCGCAGCGCCACATTTGTGCGCAATTCGTCGAAGAGTCGTTCGCGCAACTTCCTCGACGTGGCCCATTTTCCTTCCTTGCCTGAGAAGGGTGATGTGTTCACGCCGAATGTCATGCGAACCGTTGGCTCCTCGACCTTGATCGTGGGCAAGGCAACCGGGTTCTCAGGGTCCGCGAGCGTTTCCCCGATCGCTATGCCCTCAAGGCCCGCAAGGGAAATGATCTCACCCGCCTGAGCTTCCTGGATTTCGACCTTGTCCAGCCCTCGGAATGTGTAAAGGTAACGCGCCGTCTCTGGCACGCTGGTTCCATCCAACTTAAGGCGGGCTAGCTTCTGACCGATCTTCATCTTCCCTGCGAACACGCGGCCAACCGCGGTTACGCCCCGGTAATCGTCGTAGCCAAGAGTGGTCACCAGCATCTGCAGCGGTGCGTCGACGTCGACGCGCGGTGCCGGGATATGGCGCAGGATCACGTCGAACAGTGGCTGCAAATCGGGGCCCAGCTCGGGGGTCAGGCCGGCTCGTCCCACCGTTGCCTGCGCGTAGACCACAGGAAAATCGGCCTGCTCCTCACTCGCACCCAGTTCGATGAAGAGGTCGAACGTCTCGTTCAGGACGCGGGCAGGCTCGGCATCCCGCCGATCCACCTTGTTGATGACCACAACGGCTTTGTGGCCCATCGCCAGCGCTTTCTTCAGCACAAAACGCGTTTGGGGCATCGGCCCCTCGGCCGCGTCAACGAGCAGCAGAACGCCATCCACCATGTTCATCACGCGCTCGACCTCGCCGCCAAAATCGGCGTGGCCCGGCGTGTCGACGATATTGATCTTTACGGGTTTGCTGGTCGATGGATCGATGATGGAGATCGCTGTGTTCTTTGCCAGGATGGTGATGCCCCGTTCACGCTCCAGGGCATTCGAATCCATCACCCGCTCCGCTACCTGCTGGTTCTCACGGAAGGTGTGCGCTTGCCGTAGCAGAAAATCCACCAGCGTGGTCTTGCCGTGATCCACGTGTGCGATGATGGCGATATTTCGAAGGTCGGTCCGTGTTTGCAGCATTGTCCCGCTCCGCGACAGGGCACAAAAAAGCCCCAGCCTGAGGGCCGAGGCTTACTTTGAAGGGTCGGCGTGCGGGAGCTATCTTATCAGATGCGGGCTCGTTTGGGAAGAGTGACCGGCCGATCGTCTTCGCCGAAGGCGTTCTGTCGTCACTTCCACGGACTCCGATCGCGAGAATCGCCACCCGCGCGACAGCGATCGTCGTCCGTTGACGTCCGATTACATCGTCGGAGAATCGAGCGGCGTAACCTTGCGACCGTCCTCGTCCTCAGTCTCAGCACTGGCCGTAGGCTTGGCAGCGGCAGTCGCAGGTTCCTTCACTTTGCCATCCAGAAGCGTGATGCGTCTGGGAGCGGTTTTCTTAGATCCCCCGCCAAGGAAACGGACCTTGCCATCCGAGGGCCGCTCGCGTCCATGCTCTTCATTCATTTCGTCGGCCAGATCCAACAGCTTGATCTTGACCCGCTTGCCAAGTTCCTCCGGAGGCAGGTCGTGGCTCTTGCCTTCCGGCCAGTCGAGCAATTTCACCTTCATCTTGCGTGTCAAAGTCTCGCGTGCCGGGTCCTTGCGGACGGAGCCATCAGGATTCAGTACCTCCAACACCAGAATCGCCAGGTGATTCTGCTCGACGGCATAGGAAATGCGCCACTCGCCAGCCTGGATCTGATACAGATGCGGGTATTCAAAGGGCCGGGCCTCTCCGCCTCCGCGCACAAGCTCGGGCGCCTCCCGCACCTTGACGACGCTGTCGTTTTCCTTGAATTTGACTGCCATATCGCTCTCCTGCTGCATTGAGGCCAAACACGGGGAACCTTGCAGCCACAAGAGTATAAGGGTCGCCTCAAGCATGCCCTATCCCCCATTGTGCCTGTTTTCGACCCCCTCCAATCGGGCATTCAACCGCATCGGCAATTTGGAAGCAAGCACCCGGACGCCGACTGCTCCCGTCTATGCGCAAATGGGCCTGCACGGCGGGCTCCGGGAATCGGCTCTCAGAGGTCCAGGGTAGGCTGTTGCGATTAATCTTCGCCCATGGCCCTGGGGTGCCCTATTCGAGCCGCGAATAACAGCAAAGCCCCGCGCCCAAGGGCGCGGGGCTCCATGCAGACAGGCAGCACGTGTGGAGTCTACGTTCCTTCCTGCCAGGAACTCAAGTACTTCAACTGTTCATCAGTGAGCTTGTCGATGTTGATCCCCATGGCTTCCAGCTTGATGCGGGCGATCTCGGCATCGATTTCTGCCGGGACTCCGTACACGCGCTTCTCGAGGCTGCTGGCGTTCTTCACCATGTACTCTGCGGCCAGGGCCTGGTTCGCAAATGACATATCCATCACCGATGCTGGGTGGCCCTCTGCCGCCGCAAGGTTGATCAGCCGGCCCTCGCCCAGGATATTGATCTTGCGGCCATCCTTGGTCGTGTACTGCTCAACGAATGGCCGCACCAGATTGGGCTTTCCTATGGACATCTTTTCAAGGGCAGGGATATTGATCTCAACGTTGAAGTGACCTGAATTGGCAACAATGGCGCCGTCCTTCATCGCCGCAAAGTGCTTCCCGTCAATGACGTTGATATCGCCGGTCACGGTGCAGAAGATGTCGCCGATCTTGGCCGCCTCTGCCATGGGCATCACTTCATATCCATCCATGCTGGCCTCAAGCGCCTTCAGCGGATCCACCTCAGTGACGATCACCAGCGCGCCCATGCCGCGGGCCCGGGATGCCAGTCCTCGACCACACCAGCCATACCCCGCAACCACAAACCTCTTCCCGGCCAGCAGCACATTTGTCGCTCGAACAATGCCATCGATCGTAGACTGACCCGTGCCGTAACGGTTATCGAAGAAATGTTTGGTCATGGCGTCGTTGACTGCGATGACCGGGAACTCCAGCATGTTGTCGGCCGCCATGGCCCGCAGCCGGATAACACCGGTGGTGGTTTCTTCAGTGCCGCCTATGATCCCGGGTAGCAATTCGCGTCGATCTTTGTGGATCGTCGACACCAGATCGGCTCCGTCATCCATCGTCATATGCGGCTTGTGATCCAGCGCCGCGCTGATATGCTTGTAGTACGTTACGTTGTCCTCACCCTTGATCGCGTAGGTGGGGATCTCGTACATGTTGACCAGGGCTGCCGCCACATCGTCCTGCGTGGAAAGCGGGTTGGAGGCGGTGAGCACCAGGTCGGCGCCGCCATCATGCAGGGTGCGCGCCAGGTTGGCGGTCTCGGTGGTTACATGCAGGCAGGCAGAAAGTCTCATACCCTTGAGCGGCTTTTCCTTTTTGAAACGCTCGCGGATTTGGCGCAGTACCGGCATCTCACGTTCAGCCCAGTCGATCCGCCGGCGCCCGCCTTCGGCTTGATTGATATCCTTGATATCGTAGTTGTCACCCATCTTGTCGTATTCCTTTCGCTGCGGTCGGCCAGCCCTATTTCAAGAACTGATCCAGCTTGCCTTTGTCATCAAAATGCTTTCTGAAGCGCTCCACGAATTCAGCCCTCGTGAACGAATGGCTTTGCGGACCTCGGCGCTCCAGACAATAGACAGCCGCGAGCGCACCCACCTCACCACACAACTTCCAGTCCCATCCGTGCCCGTAGCCGGCTAGGAAACCCCCGCGGAATGCATCGCCGACGCCGGTGGGGTCCACAATTTCCCGTTCGGGCACGGTGGGGATGAATACTTCTTGCCCCTCCGTGTACAAGTTCGCGCCTTCCTTGCCGCGCGTCACTACCAGCACCTTCACGTGCTTCAGGGTTTCCTGGAGATCACGCCCCGTCTTCTTGGAGATCAATCCGAACTCATAATCATTGCAGAACAGGAACGCCGCCCCCTCCATGTCGCGCGCCAGCTCGTCGCCCTCCAGGCGCAGAACTTGTTGGCTGGGATCGTACAGGTAGGGAATCCCGAGGTCGCGGCACTCGGCCGGGAATTTCATCATCGCATCCGGCGCGCTGGGCGATACCACCACGAGGTCGGGCTTCTTTTCCAGGTCTTTCAGCGATTGCGAGGCGGAGTGCCCCATGGCGCCTGGGTAGAACGAGGCGATTTGCGCCGAGGCGCGGTCTGTGGTGGCAAAGAAGGAGGCTGTGAACTCCCCCGGTACGACCTTCATCAGCGCGGTGTCGACGCCTTTCGAGTTGAGCCATGCACGGTACTCCCCGAAGTCCTCGCCAACGGTCGCCATGATGCGCGGGCGTTCCCCGAGCAGAGAAAGCGTATAGGCGATATTCGGCGCAATACCGCCTCGGGCTTTGGCCATTGAATCCACCAGGAATGAAAGGCTGATGGACGACAATCGCTCCGGCAGTATCTGTTCGGAGAACAGTCCTGGGAACGTCATAATGTAGTCGTATGCTACCGAGCCTGTAAGCAGAATATCCATCGTTCCTCACCCCCGCGCTTGGCCGTGATCCATCGAGGTCGGCCTCTTCTCGCAGGAAAAAGCGTGGCGACGCGCGCCACGCCCTTTTGGAAGCGGCGTGAGTGTAACATGCCGTTTGCAGATTGTCTAGAATTTTCCCGGCCTGCTGCAATGCTTCAGTAGGGTCGCGACCAGGAAGTGCGCGCCGGCATGCGTTCATGCGAACGGTTGCTTGACACTCCCTCCCTTTACCTGTATAAGAATTCCGTGCTCAGGTACTTGCGTGCTCCTGTATGTGTTGCATTGCTGCTGGTCACGGTGTCGTGCAGTGTCGTTCCACCTGCCGGCCCAGGCGCTGGAGATGGCACGCCGCCTTCGGGCGTTCCTGGCCTGCCGCAACCAACTGACACTCCTCTGCCGACGGCGACCCCTATCCCGATCGTTCGCGTGGGTAGCGGGGATCAGGCGCTCTTCAACGGCGATTATGAGACGGCCATTCAACAGTACAGTGCCGCAGCCGAGGGCACGGACGATGCCAATATTCGCGCCGCCGCCTTATGGGGCCTGGCCCGTGCCCAATTCGCCGACCGCCGTTACGAGTCAGCCATTGCCACGGCACGCCAGCTAGCGACAGAGTTGCCCGATTCTCCGTACGCCGCGCCGTGCAGTTTTCTGGTGGCGCAAAGCCTCCGCGCTACCCAGCACCCCGAAGAAGCGGCCGCCGCCTATGCCAACTACATCATAGGACGCCCCGGCGTCCTCGATTCTTTTGCCTCTGAATTGCGCGGCGATGCGTTGACTGAAGCGGGCGATGACTCCGGCGCCCTCGATGCCTATATGTCCGCCGATGCGGCGCCTCATCTGGACGATGCCCAGGCCCTGAAGATCAAGATCGCCAAGGCGCATGCCGCATTGGGCCAGTACGACACCGCCATCGCGGAGTACGACACGATCGCCGCCAATACCACAAATGACTACGTTCGCGCTCAACTGGATTACCTGGCGGGACAGGCATATCTATCTTCCGATCGATCGACGCAAGCTTATGAGCGTTTCCGACATGGCGTTGAGAACTATCCGATCTCCAGCTACTCCTATCAGGGTCTGGTGGCACTCCTGGATGCGGGTATGCAGGTCAGTGACCTCGATCGTGGTCTTACAGACTATTATGCGGGCATCTATGACAAGGCTCTCGAGGCCCTGGGTCGTTACATCGCTGACAATCCGGGCAATGACGGGACGGCATACTACTACCGAGCCCTCAGCCTCGATCAGCTGCAGCAGTATCCGGAAGCCTTGGATGCCTACAGCTACTTCATCCAGAACTACGCCAATCATCCAAAGTGGGCGGACGCCTGGTTTGAGAAGTCTACGATCGAGTGGTTCAATCAGGATCGCTATCCCGAAGCTGCTCAGACCATGATCGACTTTGTGAAGGCCTCTCCCGGAGCAATCGACGCTCCTGAGGCCCTGATGACTGCGGCGCGTATCCTCGAACGCGATGGTCGCTTCGATGACGCAGCCGTCAACTGGCAGCGCGTCGGCGATGAATACCCGACGTACGAGCTCGCTTCTACAGCCTTGCTCTTTGCCGGGATCATGCAGTTCCGTCAAGCGGACTTCCCTGCGGCTGTCCCGTATTTCGATCGAAGTCTGGTCCTCGCCGTCACAACCGAAGACCAGGCCCGGGCGCACCTTTGGATCGGCAAAGCCCGCGAGAAGATGGGAGACGCCCCTGGCGCGCAGAATGCATGGCAACTCGCCCAGACCGCGGATCCTGGGGGCTACTACAGCGAACGCGCCTCCGACTTGCTCAACGGGCGCGCACCCTTTTCTCCGCCGGCGATCACCAACCTGGACTTCGATCTGACCGCGGAAAGACAGGCTGCCGATTCATGGATGCGGCTGACCTTCAACCTTGCGCCGGAGACCGATCTCTCGGGACTGGATACTCTGGCATCAGATCCGCGTCTCATTCGGGGTCGAGAATTCTGGAACCTTGGCCTATATGATGAGGCTCGCCTGGAGTTCGAGGACCTGCGAGCAGCAGTCAGCGCCGATGCCGTCCTCACCTATCGTCTGGCAAACTTCCTGCTGGATCTGGGGCTGTATCGGTCGGGCATCACAGCAGCACGGCAGGTGCTCACGCTTGCCGGGTTGCAGGACCAGCAGTCATCCATGCTGGCACCGCCCTACTTTACTCATGTGCGCTACGGACTGTATTTCCGCGAACTTGTCATCCCGGCTGCAGAGCAGAACGGCTTCGACCCTTTGTTCCTCTTCAGCGTTGTCAGGCAGGAGAGTCTATTCGAAGGGTTCGTCAGTTCCACTGCCGGTGCGAGAGGCTTGATGCAGATCGTGCCCGACACCGGCGCCGGGATCGCTCAGCAGATTGGATGGCCGATCGATTTTGAGCCTGATGATCTCTACCGACCAAACGTCAGCATCGCGTACGGTGCGCACTACCTGGCGGGTAATCGTCAGCTGCTGGGTGGCGACCTCTACGCTGCCCTCGCTGCATACAACGGCGGGCCGGGGAACGCGGTGCAATGGCAGCAGCTTGCTCACGGTGATCCGGACTTGTTCCTGGAAACCGTCAGAGCGCAGGAAACTCGCGACTACATCCGCAGGATCTACGAGATATACATCATCTATCGAAGACTGTACGGACCGACCGCCTAGTCCCAGGTAAAGGACCCCGGATCAGGAATTGGCCGCGGCTCATATGGCGGGTGCCGGCGCGCGGCCTCCGCTTCGTCTGGTGCAGCCCCGCGAACCTGGGCCTATGCTAGCTGAGCCACGATGCGGTCATGGACTGTGGCTGCGTCCATGCCGATGATCGAGATCAGCTTGTTGCGGCCGGTTGTGCCCGCAATGATTTCTATGCTGGATCGTGCCACTCGCAGCGTCTTGGCAAGAAAGCCGATCAAC
>DATDCZ010000038.1:0-76625 GCA_036524055.1 Anaerolineales bacterium
CTACTCCGCGCCGGTGGCGACGATCTCGTCGGCCAGCGCCGGCAATTTTCCCGCTGACGCGTGCTGGGCGTCGGCAACTCCATACTGCACTTCGAGCTCGTGGCGGAACTGCTGCGTGTAGAGCCGGTGGTAGTGACCGCGCTGCCGCAGCAATTCAGCATGAGAGCCGTGCTCGGCGATGCGACCGTCCTGGATCACGAGGATCCTGTCGGCTCGTCGGATGGTGCTAAGCCGATGGGCAATGATGAATGTGGTCCGGCCGCGCATGAGGGCTTCCATGCCGCGCTGGATGAGCGCCTCAGTTAGAGTGTCTACCGACGAAGTAGCTTCATCCATGATAAAGAGCTCGGGCCGGGCCAGCACAGCACGCGCCAGGCTGATCAGCTGCTTCTGGCCCACGGAGAGCAGGTTTCCTCCCTCTCCGACGTTTTCGTCGTAGCCCTTGGAGAGCGTCACGACGAAATCGTGCGCGCCGGCGATCTTGGCCGCCTGCTCCACGTCCTGGTCGCTGGCATCCAGCCGGCCGTAGCGGATGTTCTCGCGTACCGTGCCGGAGAACAGGTGCGGCGTCTGCAGCACGATTCCGATCCGTGAATGGATCGAGGCCAGCGTGAAGGCTCGGTAATCCTGCCCGCCAAACCGTACACTGCCAGAGCGAGGCTCGTAGAACCTGCAAAGCAGGTTAACGATGGTGGATTTGCCGCCGCCTGTCGGGCCAACGAGTGCGATCATCTCGCCCGGCTGCACCTTCAGTGTGAAGTCCGTAAGGACCGGTTTCCGATCCTCGTAGTAGAAATCGACGTGGTCGAATTCGATCTCCTGCAACAGCGTCTGGATCGGACGGGCACCCGGCAGATCGTGCACCTCGGCGGGCGTATCGATGAGCTTGAAGATCCGTTCTGCAGAGGCGATGGAATGCTGCATTTCCGCGTATACCCGCGCCAGGTCCTGCACCGGCCACATCATGAAGGTAAGGTAGGAGACGAATGCATTGATTCCGCCGATGGTGACCAGCCCGAGATCGCTCTGTAACCCGCCGTACCAGACGATGGCGCCCAACGCCATGGCGGCGATGATCTGAACGGCCGGCAGGAACAAAGCCGAAAGCCAGGCCGCTCGATAGGATGCCCGATACATCCTGTCCGTCAGCACCTGGAACTCGCGCAGGTTCTGGTCCTCGCGGCCGAGGGCCTTGACCACGCGTACGCCCTGGATACTCTCGTTGTAGGCGCCGGTGATCTTCGAGTTGGCGCGCCGGCTCTCCCGGAATTCGACCAGGATCTTCTTTCGCAACTGGATTCCGATCGCGATCATCACGGGTATGACCGCCGCCACGATCAGCGCCAGGCGCCAGTTAATGATCGTCATGAACACCAGCGAGGTGATGATGTTCATGACCGCCCAGGCACTATCGACCAGGCCCCAGGTCATGAGATCAGCCACGCGGCCGGTGTCGGATGTGACGCGCGCAATAAGGCGCCCTACAGCGTTCTGAGCGTAGTAGGACAGCGACAGATCCTGGAGATGATTGAACATCATCTTTCGCAGGTCATATTGAATGCGCTCGGCCAGCACGCCGGCCAGATAGACAAACGTGAAGACCGTGATGGCCTGCAGCAGGATGATGGAGCCGTATATGGTCGCGAGCCGATACAAGGCCTGGGTGTCGCCAAGATTGATGCCCTGATCCACGAATTGCTTGTTCAAGTACGTAAAGAAGGCATCCGTGCTGGAGGTAAGTGCAATAGCCAGCATGAAGCCGAGGGCCCACTTCCAGTGGGGCCGGATCAGGGCAAGGATGCGCCGGAACACCGGCGCAGTGAGCTGCGAGGTGTATTCTTCCTCTTCGATTTCAATAAGGTCGTCAGTCATCTCATATTCTCCGCGTCGTTGCGGAGGGGCGGGGGACCCCCGGCATAGCGGGATCGCCCTTGCCCCAACCGCTTCAACGCTGGTGATTATCGGGTGTTCACCGCCAACTCGAGCTCCTCGTCGATGCGCGTCTGGATATCGGAGATGCGACGGTAGATGCCTTCCGTGTCCCGCAGCAGTTCAGCGTGCGTACCCATCTGTAGCACGCGTCCCTTCTCCAGCACGAGGATCAGGTCTGCGTGCATCACGGATTGGATCCGGTGGGCAATGATGAATGTGGTGCGGTCCCTCATTAGCTCAAACAGGGCAGCTCGAATCTCAGCCTCGGTCTCCGTGTCCACAGAAGACGTGGAGTCATCTAGGATGAGGATCCGGGGATTCTTCAGAAGCGTGCGCGCGATGGTAAGGCGCTGTTTCTGGCCTCCGCTGAGCGTCACGCCCTTCTCACCGACCAGGGTGTTGTAGCCATCCGGGAAACCGACGATCACGTCATGGATGGCAGCGGCTCTGGCGGCGCGCTCCACGTCCTCCTGCGAGACCGTTCGGCCCACGCCATAAAGGATATTGTCCCGGATCGAACGGCTGAACAGGAACGGCTCCTGTTGCACGATACCGATCTGCTGGCGCAGGTACGCCCTGGAGTAGTCTCGAAGCTCCACTCCATCCAAAAGGATGCTGCCGGCCGTGTACTCATGGAAACGCGGCAGCAAGTTCACGAGCGACGTCTTGCCCGAACCAGTCGAGCCCAGTAGTGCAATTGACTGACCGGGGCCGACGTGGAACGATAAGCCGCGTAGCACCTCCGTGTCGGCGTCTGCGTAGGTAAAGGTGACGTTCTCGAAGCGCAGGTCGCCCTTTACGGGGCCGCCCGGCTCAAATTTTCCGTCCGTCAGCGGTTCCCGGGTTTGCTTGACGATCTCCATAAGGCGCCCGTAGGAAACCATGCCCGTTGACGTTTGGACGATCATGCGGCCGAGATTGCGGATGGGCCAGATCAGCCAGACGACGAGACCCACATACGTCAGGTAGTTGCCAACGGTAAGCACCCCTTGGATCACCATCGTGGCCGCCAGGATGAATCCGTAGAGCATCTGGAAGCCCAAAACGATGTCCGAGAGCGGCCAGAACAGGGAGTGCATCAGGAACAGCAGCCGCCCATTGACGTACTTCAGCCGATTGTCCTTTTCGAACTTGCTCTTCTCGTAGTCCTGCCGCGCGAAGGCCTTGACCACCCTCACGCCGGTGAGATTCTCCTGCAGCGTGGTCGAAAGCACGGCTTCCTGAGCCTGGTATGCCTCGTAGCGCTGCGTCACCTTGCGGAAGAACCACAGGGATACCAGCAGGATGATGGGGATCACGACGACCGACGACCATCCGAGTCGCGTATTCAGGCTCAGGATTGCGGCCCAGTTGATGCCGAAGAGCAGGATAATGCGGCCGATGCCTATGGCCTGTTCCGAGAAGAACTTGCGGACGGAGTCCACATCCGAGGTGACGCGCTCGATCAGATCGCCGGTTGGCGTGCGGCTGTGGTACGTGAAGCTCAGCCGCTGGATGTGATCGAAAAGGAAGTCGCGCAGCCGGCGGGTGATGCCCTCGGCCGTGTATGCCGCCAAGCGGCCCGAGGAGAATGCGAAACCGCCTTCAAATGCCGCAAGCAGGATGAAGCCGGCAGCGATGACTGCAAGCGTCGAGGATAGAGTGCCGCCGATGAATTCGCGGCCCGCAAGAACGCGATCCGCGAAGTATCCGAGCAGGAGGAACATGCACATTTTGGCGACGGCCGAGACCCCCAGGGCCGCCGTTGCGCCAAGGTAGGCCAGCCGGTAGCCCGACATCATGCGCCAGACGCCGACGAGCCGGCTGACGTGCAGTGTTCTTCTGAAATCGAATGTTGATGTGCCGACGTTCGCTGTGTTCATTTTCCTGGTTCCTTGTGTGCCGGGCGAGACCAGTAAGGAGCTCAACGGGGAAACAAAAAGCCACGGTGTGTGAGTGCACCGTGGCGTACGTCGGCCAAGAGAGAAATGGCTACGATCGAGCTACAGGCGCACTCCGAGGAGGCTGGTATCCCCGAATACTGCGGTCGGAATTCGTACGGCGATGATCAACACGGGACATGCCTCCTTTCTCTTTGGAATGACCTGCAACTAGCGGAGTTTATCACGGCATTTTCCGGGCTGTCAAGGTTTGGCTCGCGTTCAGTGGGAGTCGTCGGGCCCGCGCTCGAAGATCTCGTGATAGCCGCGATCGAGTTCGTCGTTGGAGAGGTGGGCGTAGCGTTGGGTCACCTGTATGCTGGCATGCCGGGCCAACTCCTGCGCCAGTTTGAGGTTGCCGCTGCCGCGCAGGACGGCCGTCACAAAGTAGTGTCGCAGGGAGTGAGGCGTGATGCGCTGATTGGCAGTCTCGCCGAGCGCCTGGGCCGCGCGCTGCTCCACGATAAGCCTGCCGGTCGCGGTCGTGACGGGCTTGATCTTGCTGCCGGCGCCCCTGTCGTGACGCGCAAAGAGCGGTAGGGCGGCAAGATTCTTCCCGGCGGCGCCGTCCAGCTGGGCGCGGGCTGCGAGGTAGGCCTTCAATGCCCTCAACGATCGCTTGGAGAATCGCACCACGGCCTGCTTATCGCCTTTTCCGATGATCACCGCTCGCCCCTCGTTCCAGTCGATCTGCCCGCGCTGCAGCTTGCAGGCCTCGTGCACCCGCAATCCTGTGTCGGCAAGAGTGAGGATGAAGGCGCGATCCCTTAATGCGCGTAGCTGTTCCGTTGGTTCGGCGACATTGACGAACTCATCAGCTGCCACGTGGTCCAGCAGATGCTCGATATCGGATGCGGGGAATTGAGGCAGCCTAACCCCCGGGCGTCGCGCCCGCTGCTGTTTGAGCAAGTCCAGGCGGGGAAGGTTCACTGGAGCCAAGCGCTCTGCTGCGAGGAACTTGTAGAAGCCCTTGGCCGCCTGCAAGTACAGCTGTTCAGTGGCTGGAGAGTGGTGCTTCAGATGCTGCGCGAACCATGTGATGCCTTCCTCCGAAATGGAGGAGACTGGGCCATCCGGATCAATGCCCCGAGCGGCGAGCAGGTCCTGGAATGAACGCATGGCGAATTGGTACGTGTCAAATGTATTCTGGCTGCGCGCCAATCGCACGCTGTCCAGGAAGTCGGTGATCGCCTGTCTTATGGAGGGAGATTTCATGCTTCCTAACCATGGTTAGGTTAATAGTACTTAAGTGAAGCATGTTGAGTATACAGATGGTTTCTCAAATTGTCAAGTCCCCCACCTGCCTCCCGCAGGTCGCCCGCACAGTCGCATCATCCACGTCAATGGGCATCTCGGTGCTAGTGTTGGATCTGGGCTTTACACGTGGGACGACGCTTGTCCCGTTTTTGTGCCCCCTGCCCCTCCAGTGAGGGCATCCCCGGCTTCAAGTGGCCTGCTCGTGCTTCAGATTGGGTTTTGCTGCTTCGAGGCGGATCTGCGCCCGTGTGGTCTCTTGGCCAGACGCCGGCGCTCAGCGCGAGTCCGGTCCATCTTTGCCGCGAGCACCAGGACCAACCAATGAACCGTAAGGAAAACGACGACGAGGAAAGTGCCGGCGTAGAGCAGCCTCGTCATCACCAGCGCAGAGTCAGTGCCCGCCAGGAGGCCGTGCAAGGTCGTGCCCAGATAGCCCAGCAAACTGAGCGTGTGAATGGCTCTGAATACGCCTACGCCGATCGCGCGCCTCGCGTAGAACGTCACGGTGACCAGTAGGAGGATGTAGAAGCCGATTATGCCGATCCCCACCCAGATTGGCCGGTACGTGCTGACAAACGGAATCAGCACCTGCCAGATGCTGAATGGAAGGTACTTGTCCAGCATCAGGACGCTCACGTGCAAAACGACAAAGCCGATGCCTAGGAGTGAAAGGAATTCGTGGAAATCGTAGGAGTGCGAACCCTCGATCACGGGTTGGAATATCCGGGAGGCCACCGCCAGTCCCCACACCATTGAGAGCCACATCAGGAAATACGACGTCAGGCCGGCTGCTCGCGTGACGTACCACCACGCCTGGACGCTGTTCAGCGCGAACAGCGATGAGAGCGAGCTCGCCGCGGCCGTGCCTGCGGGCGTCTGGGAGATGCGCAGCCCTATCATAAGCCCGGTGAAGATCAGGCCGACCAGTACTGTTAGCAAAACGGTCTTAAGGGTGTTAGACATGAGGGGCTGCATATTCGAAATGGATGGGATCCAGGGACGGCAACTGCTCGATCTCAGCCGGGCCAGTAGTGATGCGGCCATCGGAGCAGACGACATAGTAGGAAAGATCGGGCCGCTGGGAAGCCCTTCCGGAGTATTCCTGCTGCCCTCCGATCAGCAACGCTTTGGCATAGACCTCTGCAGTGACCAGCGAGTCTGCAACAACCGTCACGCTCAATCCATTGCCAGCAGCCGGCTCTCCGGTGCGCGGATCGATCAGGTGATGGCGCAAGTGCCCGGCCTGTACCCAAGTGCGCTTCGTGACAGATGATGTCGCAACGGCACACGGCCCGAGCCGCAATCCAAGGATTGCCCTTTCCGGGTCCAAGGGGTCTTCGATATTCACGCGCCACGCTCGGCCGTCGGTAGGATAGCCACGGAAGACCATATCGCCGCCGGCGCTCACAGCGCATGGCATTGACCATTCAGCCAGAAGCCTGGCAGCCCGCTCAACGATCCAACCCTTGGCAATGCCGCCCAGGTCTATCTGCATTCCGGGTGCCAGGCGGACACGTTGGCGGGTCGAGTCGATTTTAATCTCCCCGAAGCGCGAGCGAGGGGGTTGAGGGACTCCCGAGCGCGGCGAAACTCCAGTTGCCCTGATTTCAACCATGCTCTTGTCGTAGCCCGCATTTTTCAAGGCTGGAAGTATGGCTGGATCAAACAGGCCGTCAGTCTCGCCATGGAACGCCGCGCATGCGAGGAGGATCTCCAGCAGATCCTTGGAAATATCCTGCCAATCCCCCGCCGAGGCATTGAGGGCGGACAACTCGCTTTCGGGAAGAAAACGGCTGAACCGCCGCTCGGCACCCTCAATGAAGCTCCGCGCCGCCGCCAATGCGTCGTCCACTCCGGTGCGGGCTTCCGCTGCCAGTATCACGGCGGTGTTCATTGCTGCAAAATCAAGTACCCGCATCATGAGCCACCTGTGGTGAATATGGGTGCACCACCAAACATGCCTTGAGGCTGCTGAATATCCAAATGCGTGAATGACGAAGCCGCGCCATTTGCATTGCCGGACAGATCGAGCGGAGCTAGCGGCGCGAGCGTGGGCAGCGGTCGGGCCGCTGATTGCGCGGCCGCGGACGCCTGCGTCGGCTTGGGCGCGTGTGCGAGCATCGCCCAACCGATCAGAAAGCTGAATACGCTGGTCAGCGCCATCCAGGTCCGCAGAAGGACGCTAGTAAGGCGGATGCGTGTCATCAGTCACCGCCCGACAAGAATATCTTGCCGCCGCTGATCGTTATCAGGCCGCGCTGCTGCATGGCCAGCAACAACATCTGGAACTGCTGTATCTGCTGCGCCGCCTGTTGGACTTGTGCCTGTGCCTGACTGAGTGCCTGCTGGTACTGCTGCTCTCGTGCCTGATACTGCTGCTCGCGCGCCTGATACTGAGCCACCAGGGCTTGAAGCTGCTGAACATCGGGCTGTTGGGCGGTGCTCCCGTTCGACACATTGGAGGCCTGCGCCACACTGTTCTGTGGCTGCACACCGGCCTTATTCGTCAGCGCAAAGCCCCCAATGGCAAAGATTGCCGCGCCGACGCAGGCCGTCATAATGGCTGCCGCGCCCAGCGCAGCGAGGTGTTTGGGTGTCGACATCATGCCTCCATTCCGAAGAACTGTTTCATGCAGGCTGGAAGTGTACGTGCCCAATATGACAATAGGATGACGGCGGCTCTGGGACGCCGTCATCCCCCAGTCATCTCCAGGTGCTAGAATCCCTCTGCCAACGAGGGTTTGTGAGACTGCTTCTGGTCGAAGATAACCGCCGCCTGAACGAATCCCTCCGCCGTACTTTGGTGGAGGATGGCTACGCCGTTGACCCTGCGTATGATGGCGTGGAGGCCGAGGAGCTCGCCAGCTTCACGCCCTACGACGTGATCGTCCTGGATGTCATGCTACCCAGGCGCGACGGCATCGAGGTCTGCCGATCCCTGCGCAACCGGCGGCTCAAGACGCCGATCCTGATGCTGACCGCGCGGGACGCCCTGGATGACCGCGTGCTGGGCCTAGACAGCGGCGCAGATGATTACCTGGTGAAACCCTTTGAGGTCGAGGAGCTAAGGGCCCGCCTGCGTGCCCTCATGCGCCGTCAGGCAGATGATCGACGCGGAACCCTCGTGATGCGCGACCTGAGCATGGACCCGGCCACTCATCAGGTGGAGCGTGGGAAAACGCCTCTCCAACTGAGCGCAAAGGAATTTGCGCTGCTTCAGTACCTAATGCGGAACTCAAATCGAGTGGTGACGCGGGAGATGATCTTGGCTCACCTGTGGGACTACGGGCGCGCCACGGCCTCAAACGTGGTGGACGTCCATATCCGCCGACTAAGGCGCAAGGTGGACGATCCCTTTGAGGTCAAACTGATTGAGACCATCCGGGGCACGGGATACCGCCTGCGCGATCCGGAGCAGGCAAAGTGAAACTGGAACGGAGTTCGTGGAAGGAAAGCGCCCCCCTTTTCCTGCACAGCGTCCGCTTTCGGCTTACGCTCTGGTTTGTCCTTGTCTTGGGCGTTGTCCTTGCGGGGTTCAGTGTCTTCATCTACTCCACGGAGACGCGCTTTCTCCGATCAGATGCAATTGGCGATCTGCGCGAAGAAAGCGAACGGATCCAGGGCCTGTTTCAGAACTCGAACGGAGAGCTGTCAGGAATTCCGCCGGAGAACGATCCCGTTGGAGGCGCCCTTATGGCCCAGGGCGACCTGCTAATGCTCGTGAACACCGATGGGGCGATCCTGCAACTCCAGGGGCAGCAAATCACGGACCCCGAGTCGCTTCTCGCTGGCTTGTGGGCAGCCGCGGGCGGCCAGCATAGTCCGGTAGTCGTGCAACAAAAAGTCCATCTAGCCGGTCAAGCCAATACCGCCGCCGGCGCAGAGTATCTCTTCCTTACCACGCCGGTGATGCGGGAAGACCAGGTCCTAGGCTACCTGGTGATTGGCACGAATACCGACCTTGCCAGCCAGCAGCATCGACTCGCAGTGTCATTGGGAATAGGCAGCCTGGGCATGCTGGCGCTGGCCTTGGTGGGCGGATTCTGGCTGGCAGATCACGCCATGCGACCGGTTGCAGAAATTGCTCGCGCGGCCCGCGACATCACCGAAAAAGACCTGGGTCGTCGGCTGAACATCCCCGGCCGGGATGAGCTGGCAGACCTGGCGGCGACATTCGACTCCATGATCTCCCGCCTGCAGTCGGCGTTTGAACGCCAGCGGCGATTCGTCGCGGATGCCAGCCATGAGCTCCGCACACCAGTCACCATAATCAACCTCGAGGCTGGCCGCGTCCTTGAGGGGCAGAGACCAGCAGAAGAATATAGACGGGCTCTTCAGATCGTCGATGCCGAGGGCAGGCGCATGTCGAGGCTGGTCAACGATCTGATGGCGCTGGCGCGGATGGATTCCGGCCAGACCATCCTCCAATTTGAGGCTTTGGATCTGAGAGACATCGCACGCGAGGCCATGGACCGCATTTCATCATTGGCAATGGAATATGGGGTCCGCCTGGAGCAGCGAGACCTGGTCCCAGCGCCTGTATACGGTGATCGGCAGTACCTGCTCCAACTCGTCAGCAACCTGCTGGAGAACGGCGTCAAACACAGCGGATCGGGGAAGACTGTATGGATAGACACAACCCGCGAGGGCGAATGGGCCATCCTGCGCGTGGCCGATAATGGCCCAGGGATTCCGGAGGAACACCTGGGAGCGATCTTCGACCGGTTCTACCGCGTCGATCCATCCCGATCGCAGAACGACAACGACCTCACCTCCCCTTCAGGGAGCGGACTAGGCCTTTCGATCGTTGCGTGGATCGCACACGCGCACAGCGGTAAGGTGCGCGTCGAGAGCAAGATCAACGAGGGCACCACCTTTCAAGTTACCCTGCCCCTGAGAGGCGGCTAGAAAGAAGCCGGGCCGACGCACGACATGAAGGAGAGAAGTCGCGGCACGTCGGAGCACCGTGCCGGGGCGCCCGTCCTTCGCACAACTGGCCCGCGAGACCTCAAAGGAATACATCGTCACCCCGCACAGATCCTGGAATCCGTCTGGGCAAAATGCCGTCGCGCTATCCTCGTCCAGGGATGCATGGCAACACTTTGGGGATGATTTTCTCCAGCTCATCGCGCACAGCGGCATAGTGCCGACTCGAAGACCAAAGGCATCCTCATGCACGCGGGATGCCGCTGCGGCATGCGACAGGACAGATGTCGACGCGTCCGACATGTCCAGCGATTGCAATCGATGTCCGTCTCGTCCTCGATACGCAAATTGGACTTGACTCTCGAACCTTAAAATTGCCGATAAAGACTCCCAAAAAGCTTGCATTTCACTTCAATGCGTTATATAGTGTGAAAGATCGCATGTTGTTTGTGCGAGAAAGGAATACAAACTTGAATAAGACAGACACTTCGCCGTTACAGATCCGTACACAGAACAAGTACCGGAGTCTTGCGACGAAACAGGCATACCGCGCGGGCGATATCATCTGCCCCATCCCCACCGCGCAGCTTTACGACAAGCCGAATCAATACACGGTTCAGGTGGGCACGCACCAGCATGTCGAGGTCAAAGAGCTCTCGGCGCTCAATCACGCGTGCGACCCGAGCGTCATCCTGGATACAACCCGGATGCTGGTGTTCGCCGCCCGCGATCTTAAGGTCGGTGATGAGCTGACTTTCTTCTATCCGTCGACGGAATGGGAGATGAGCTCGCCGTTCATCTGCCTGTGCGGTGCACCGAACTGCATCCACGTGGTGGCCGGGGCGCGTTTTCTGCCGCTGTCCACGCTGGAGGGCCATTTCCTCAACTATCACATCCGGCAGCTGATGTTCGAGCTGCTCAACCAGACCGAACGCCATCTGAGCCTGCTCGAAGCGGCCCGGAAGGCCGAGGTCATGTCACAGGGCAATCCATCCGTTTCGTAGCCCCTGATGCACGGCCTCCGTCCGGTTGGCGACGTTGAGCTTGGTGTAGATCGAAGAAACGTGGAACTTGACGGTGTGCTCGCTGATGCCGAGCTGCACCGCGATCTGCTTGTTAGCCAGCCCCCTGGATAGCATCCCCAGGATCTCCACCTCGCGCCCGGTCAACGGACTGGGCGCGAGGTTCACATCTTCAGGTCGCAGCAGCAGTTCGCGTGCGCCGACGATCAGACCCGCGGCAACTGCGCGTACGGCGGCGCAGAGTTCTTCGGTGGAGACTTCCATGGGCAGTAGAGCCCATGGCACCGTTTCTGCCCACATCGAGAGCTTGAGACGATTATCAGCGCCGAGAACAATGATGCCCGTGGAGCTTTCAGCAGAGGCGCTGTCTGTCGATAAGAGCCCAAAGGCAGCCGGCGTCATGATGCGAACGTCGACTGCCTCGACGTTCGCGTACTCCCTGCCCGGTGGCCCGTCGTTCGCCACCTTGATTTCAGGATCTGAAGCCAGCATGGCTCGCACGCCCGCCTCGAGCGCCGGGTACTGCAGGCTCAGGTGCACACGGATCAAATCATTTCCTCTTGCCCACCACGATGCGTAGTGATTTCGGCTGCCCGCCGCGAAGGACCGCGACCTCCGCGGGCCGCCCCACGGTCGTGCTGGTAAGTGCTCCAAAGATGTCGTCCGGGTCAATCACCTTGCGGCCGTTGATGCCGGTGATGATGTCGCCCACAAGCATACCCCCGCTGGCAGCGGGTCCGCCTTCTTCCAGCCATACGATCAGCACCCCGCCTCCCTGCCCCTCTGCGCCCTTGGTTTCGGGCAGGTCAACGGCTTGCGTGCGCACGCCGAGATAACCGCGCTTCACCGAACCGTCCTTTGCGAGAGCCTCCGCGATCGGCCAGGCCACTTCTGAAGGTATGGTCAATGCACTGCCCCGCGTCAGGCCGGATGTATTCAAGCCGAGCACGCCACCCTCGGTATTGATGAGCGGACCCCCGGAAAATCCCGGGTAGGGCGTGGTTTCTGTCTGTAGATATTTTTCCAGCAGGCCACCGCGCCCGGTGCGCGCCGGACCACCGATGGCGGTCACAATGCCCCACGAGGCCTGAATGCCTTCATCACTTGGTCGTCCCAGTGCCAGGACTAGTTGCCCCACTTTTGCGGGCGCGGCCGCCTTCGAGGCTGGCGCCAGGGCCTTCTCGTGCAATCGCAGCAATGCCAGATCGGATCCAGCGTCGCGCCCAGCGATCGTTGCCTTGAACGACTTACCCTCGGCATTGCGGACGGACAGGTCGGACTCGCGCGTCACCACATGATCTGCAGTCAAGACCAAGTCGGCGGCATACGCAATGCCGGATGCCGGATATCGATTGCGAGCATCGACAAGTACGGTCCCGGCGCCAGCCCTCTCTATGGCAGACGCAAGTCCATCTGAAAAATCAGCCAGTGTTCCCATTCTGTCTCCTTTGGAGAACGGCGCTTTCATTTCCTTCGCGCGCCAGACTCTTGAATGGTTTCAAGTCTAGTGGAATGGGTAAAGTGGCGCATCGCCCGAACGACCAGGTGGGAGCCAGACGAACGGCGGGAGGGCCGCCGTATCTTTGGACCGGTTGTGGGAGAGGCGCTGATGGTGAATTGCGACTCAGCCCGCTTGGAGTCGAAGGTAGGCACCCTTCCACGGCTGGCCAACGCGGGCCTTCGGGCTGACCTGGACACTGGCCAGCTTCTGCGCAATCCGCATGGAGAGCTGGGCGATCTGCGCCGCATCCCCCTTGAGGACTGCCTCGAACATTTGGGCTGAGAGTGGTCCTGCCCAGGCCCACTCCATGCGGAAGCGATCCGCCTTCACCCAGTAGCCGCGTTTTTCCCACGCGGCGACGCTCGGATCGATCCCCTCGTGGATGACTTGTAATCCCAAGGCGATGAAGGCCGCCAGGTCCCGCGCTTCTTCGCCGAAGTCGGTCTCCTGTGACAAATGACGCAGCGCGATCGCCACGGCTTTGGTCATCTGCGTCCTCTGCTTGCCGGTGCTGTCGGTATTGATGATGCGCGACATGGACGGGCATTATACCAACCGTCATGTTAGCGATTAGTTAACAGGGGGCAGGTTTAGTTGGCGCTCTCCCCGGCGGTGCTTTATAATTCCAAAGCATTCCAGACCAGGGGACGTGCTGGAATTGGCAGACAGGCATGACTTAGGATCATGTGCCGCAAGGCGTGTGGGTTCAAGTCCCACCGTCCCCATAGCCGGAGCTGATTTCTTGAGAAGCTGTCCTGTTCCCAGTTTCTCCCACGGAGCGAATAGTTGAACTTGGAGAAATCGATACTGGATGACCACCAGGCGCAGGTCGTGGTGGAGGTTGAGGCCGACCGCGTTAAGGCGGCGCGCCAACGCGCCGCGCGCAAGCTCGCCACACGCGGCAAGATCCCTGGCTTTCGCCCGGGCAAGGCGCCCTACGATGTGATCGTACGGTACTACGGGGACGCGGCCGTGTACGAGCAGGCCATTGACCTGCTGGTGGACGAGGTCTACCCCGAGATGCTCAAAGAAGCTGGTATCGAACCAGCGGCAGCCGGCAGCCTGGAGAAGGTTGAAGGGGAAGATACCCCGAAGTTCACCTTCAAGGTGCCGCTTAGCCCTGAGGTCACGCTTGGAAAGTATCAGAAGATCCGCGTGCCGTATGAGTTCCAGACTCCCCCGGCGGAGCGTCTTGATGAAGCCCTCACGGAACTCCAGCAAGTCTACGCCACGACCGAGACCGTCGAACGGGAATCCGCGGACGGCGACTACTTGATCGTCGACCTCCACTCCGAGGAAAAGGAGCTGGAGCGCGTCGATATGGCAATCATGCTCAGGGCAACCGCGCCCCGGGATGAGTTTCCCTTTGATGGTTTCTCGAAGGAGCTCATCGGGATGAAGGCTGGTGACACAAAGACGGTCCACCACGAGTTTCCGCAGGACGAGCCGCTCACGGCAGTTGCCGGGAGGGCTGTGGACATCGAAGTCACCGTAAAGACCGTGCGCAGCGTCACGCTACCGGCCCTTGACGCTGAATTCGCCAAGATGGTCGGGAAGTATGAGTCCCTGGATGCCCTGAAGGAGGCGCTCTCGAAGGAGATCGAGGCGCGCGCCCGGGCGGAATACGAGGACAAGTACTACGCCGAGTTAGTGGACAAGCTGCGGGAAGAGGCCGTCATCAAGTACGCGCCGCAGACTCTGGAGCACGAGGCTGAGCATGTGGTGAACGACATGCGACGCCGATTGGCGCAGCAGGGCCTGGACCTGGAGACATACTACAAGATCCGCAACACGGACGCCGCGAAATTCATGGAAGAGGAAGCCAAGCCAGTTGCCCGGAGGCGTCTGGAGCGCTCGCTGATCCTGGATGAGGTGGCGCGTGTTGAGAAGATCGAAGTGGACAATGCAGCCCTGGACGAGGAATTCAACACCACGCTGCTCGATATGCAGGGTCAGGGGCTCAACCTGGCGGCCGTGCGCGGTGGACGCAAGGGGCAGCAGCGCGTGGCCGAGGCCGTGGCGGTCCAGAGTGCCAGCCGCCTGCTGACGCGCCGCACGCTTGAGCGCCTGCGCCAGATCGCAACCGGCGAGTACACGGACCCGGCCGAAGGTGATGCCAAATCAGAGCCCGGTGAGAAGAAGACCTCTGCCAAGTCTGCTGCAAAAACCGCCAAGAAGTCGACATCCGCCAAAGCCTCCAAGACAGCGGCCAAGAAAGTAACACGGAAGAAATGAGAGAGAGACTATGACAACCCTACCTATTCGAAATGTAATCCCGATGGTGGTCGAAACTACTGGACGCGGTGAGCGCGCCTACGACATCTATTCCCTGCTGCTCCGGGAGCGCATCATCTTCCTGGGGACGCCGATCGACGACCAGGTGGCCAACGTGGTTGTGGCGCAGCTCCTGTTCCTGAATCACGAAGATCCCGAAAAAGAGATCCGCATGTACATCAACTCCCCGGGCGGGCAAGTATATGCAGGTTTCGCGATCTACGACACGATGAAGATGATCCCCAATCCCATCAGCACTTGGGCCGTGGGCGTCACCGCCTCGTTCGGTACGGTGCTCCTGACGGCGGGCACGAAGGGCCGCCGATACGCCCTGCCGCACGCGACCATCCACATGCACCAGCCTCTGGGCGGAGCCCAGGGACAGGCCACCGATATCGAGATTGCGGCGAGGCAGATCCTGAAGCAGAAAGCTGAACTGAACCAGATACTTTCCCGGCACACAGGGCAGCCGCTCGAGGTGATCGAGCGCGACACCGACCGCGATTTCTACCTGGATGCCAAGGGTGCCGTGGATTATGGCCTTGTGGATCAGGTGCTTGAGATGCCGGAGAAGAGCGCGGAGAAAGCGAAGTCGTAAGCGCAAGTGCCTTGAAAGTCGCACGGGCGGGCAATCCCCGCCCGTCTCGCGCCTACACTGCAGCATGCATACAGTCTCCACCTTCTCGATCGTCGCCTGCGACCTGAAAGCACAGGCCTGGGGAATCGCCGTGGCCTCCAAGTTCCCGGCGGTGGGTGCGGTCGTTCCCTGGGCCACAGCAAAGATCGGGGCTGTCGCCACGCAGGCGCTGGCAAATACGAGCTTCGGACCGAAAGGGCTGGAGCTGATGGATCAGAATATCTCTGCAGAGGAAACGCTGACGCGCCTGCTTTCCAATGATCCCGGACGCGAGCATCGCCAGGTCGGCATCGTTGATCGAGGCGGCCGTTCGGCCACCTTCACGGGCAAGCAGTGCACGGACTGGGCGGGAGGGCTGCATGGCCCGGGGTATGCCATCCAGGGCAACATCCTCGCCGGTCCCGAGGTCATCCGCCAGATGGAGACTGCCTTCCTTCACAGCACCGGACTCCTGCCAGACCGATTGCTGGATGCGCTCGAGGCGGGCAACATGGCTGGCGGCGACCGCCGCGGCCGGCAGTCCGCGGCGTTATATGTCGTCAAGCCGCGCGGCGGTTATGGTGGCTACAACGATCGCTGGATCGATTATCGCGTGGATGATCATTTGCAGCCGATTCCCCGCCTGCGGGAAATGCTCGAATTGCACTACTTGTATTTTGGGAAGAGTGCCAAGTCCCAGCGCGTTGCCCTCGAAGGCAAGGTGGTGATGGATCTGCAGCGCATCATGAAAGGGCTCGGATACTACTCGCCTACCGACGGCATCTACGATGATGCTACCAAGGCCGCATTCCGGGCATTCATCAACAATGAGAATTTTGAGGAGCGGGCGGATCCGGACGCGGCCTGGATCGACCGGCCAGTCCTTGAGTACCTGCTGAAGCAGCTCTCGTGAGCTCTTTGGCTTCCCCAACCGGACAAGTGAAACTGGAGCAGCTTAGCCCGCCCGTACGCGGTTTGATCCTAGACGTGGATGGCGTGCTGTGGAGAGACTCCCACCCTATCGGTGATCTCGCGGCGAATTTTGCGGAGATCGCAGGGCGGCAGCTTCGCGTATCGATCGCAACCAACAACGCCATGAAGAGCGTCGATGATTACCTGGCGCGGTTCCGCAGCTTGGGTGTGTCGATTGAGCCGTCCCACATCGTGACGTCGGCGGATGCGACTGCGGACGTGCTGCTGCGAGACCTCCTAAGAGGTTCTGTGCTGTTCGTTGTCGGCGAGCATGGGCTGCTGCAAGCGCTGGAAGATCGGGGTTTTGCCGCCGTGCGCGATCCGGATGCAGATGAGCCTTTCGCTGCGGTCGTTGTGGGCCTGGATCGCGATTTCTCCTACTCGAAGCTGCGCAAGGCTGCAGCGCTTGTGCGGGCAGGAGCACCATTCTATGGAACGAACTCGGATGCGACGTTTCCGACGTCGGAAGGTCTCGTGCCCGGCGCGGGCGCAGTGCTGGCCGCCATCGCCAGTGCTTCCGGCAAGCAACCCCTGGTGATCGGCAAACCGTCCCCGCTTCTCTTCGAAACGGCGGCAGCGCGGATCGGGCTCACTCCTCAAGAGCTGCTGGTCGTCGGTGACCGCCTCGAAACTGACATTACTGGTGGGCAGGCCTTTGGCGCAAGGACTGCGCTCGTCTTATCCGGCGTCAGCACGGCTGAGCAAGCCCAAGCTTGGCGCCCACCGCCGGACCTGGTTGAGCGCAGTCTCGCCACATTGCTCGGCGTCTAGCTCTCTGATCCATGTCCATCGTCGACCACGATCTCTCCTCACTTGAAGGGCTGATGATTTCCTGGGGGCAGCCCGCGTTCCGCGCCAGGCAGATCTGGGAGGGCGTCTATCAGCATTTGTACTCCGCCTGGGCTGAATTTACGAATCTGCCCTCTCCCTTGCGCTCGCGCCTGGAGGCCGAGCTTTCTCTTTCGCCTTTATCGCCCGTGCGGTTGCTGAAGTCGTCCGATGGGCAGACCGAGAAGATCGCCTTTCAGCTGACGGACGGACGTCAGATCGAAACCGTCGAGATGCATTACAGCCGGCGCGTCACGCTGTGCATCTCATCGCAGGCGGGCTGCGCCATGGGATGCGTGTTTTGCGCCACAGGGCAAATGGGATTCAAGCGGCACCTTACGAGCGGTGAGATCGTGGCCCAGGTGCTGCACTTCGCGCGTGAGCTCAAGAAGCGGGGCCAACGAGTCACGAATGTGGTTGTGATGGGAATGGGCGAGCCGTTCCACAACTATGAGAACACTATGGCGGCCGTGGACCGGCTGAATGATCCCACCGGCCTCAATTTTGGTGCTCGCCGCTTCACCATTTCAACCGTGGGCTTGCCAGGCATGATCCGACGCTTCGCCGATGAGAAACGCCAGGTCAACCTGGCCATCTCACTGCATGCGGCCGACGATGCCACCCGCACGGGGATGCTCCCCATCAACAAGAAACATAACATCGAAGAGCTGCTCGAGGCCTGCCGCTACTACGCTATGCAGACAAACCGGCGGGTTACCTTCGAGTGGGCACTGATCGATGGGCTGAATGACTCCCCGGAGCAAGCACAAGCGCTCGCGAGACGCTTGAAGGGTTTACTGTGCCACGTCAATGCAATTCCATTGAATCCCACCACTGGCTACACTGGTAAAGGCACCTCCCGCCCGCGTGCCCTCGCCTTCAAGACCGAGCTTGAGCGCCAAGGTATACCCTGCACTGTTCGGCTGCGACGAGGTATCGATATCGCGGCTGGATGTGGTCAGCTTGCGGTGGATGTTGAGTGAGTGTTTGGTTGGGGGTAAATGGCTATGCGCATTTTGAGTTTCGTGCAAATCCTTGCGTCACAACCATGCGCGTCCTCCGCACCTTGCTTGTCAGATGACTAGCGCTGCATTATATTGAGGCACTCCAAAACGGAAACCGGTGAAGATGAATACTGAAAAGAAGCCGACCAGCTGGTTAGATCGCCCCCTGCACCCATCCCTGCCTGCCATAACCGTCGAACGCACGATATTCGCATTGATAATCATCCTGGCGATCGCCTCGCGGCTTTACGGGCTTGGAACGCGGGTCATGAGCCACGACGAGAGCCTCCATACATACTTCTCGTGGCTGCTCTACAAGGGCGACGGATACCAGCACAACCCGATGATGCATGGGCCGCTGCAGTTCCACCTTATTGCGCTGTCGTACTACCTGTTCGGGCCCAGCGACTTTTCGGCCAGGCTGCCTGCAGCCTTCTTCAGCCTCGCCACGATAGGCATGGCGTGGTACTGGCGGCGCTACATCGGTCGGACCGGTGGCCTCATTGCTGCGTTCCTCATGACGGTTTCGCCGATCATGTTGTTTTACGGCCGGTACGCCCGTGAGGACCCATATGCCATCTTCGCCGGCGTGCTGATGCTTTACGGGGTGCTGCGCTACCTCGAAGAAGGTCGGCGCAAGCATCTCTACGTCGTTGCCGTGGCGCTGCTGCTCCACTTCATCGACAAGGAAACGTCCTTCATATACGCCGCTCTGCTTCTGCTTTTCCTGGCGATCTATTACGTCGTTGCCGTAACGCGAAAACCTTGGGACGACTCATCCAGGTACCGCGCCTTCCTGATCAGCCTCATCCTGGGTCTCGTCTTGCTGGCATCGGGCGCTGGCATCATGCTCTCATCGAGCCACGCGAGCACCCTGGGCGCCCTTGAGGTGGCTGTGCCGGCAAACCCGCTGGCCACCACCTCCCCTCTCGGCGCCGTCAATGCCGCCACGCTGCCACAGACGATCCTGATGGGCGCCGGGCTGCTCGCTCTCGTGGCGGCGGCCTACTTTCTAATTGCGGGCTACGGCCGGGCGAAGCTGGCCTCCGAACGTTCCTTCGACTTGTTGATGCTGGTCGGCACGCTTGTGCTGCCGATGCTGGTGCCATTTGCCATCCGGCCCTTCGAGAGTTTGCTCAAAGTGCAGATTCCGACTTCGGTTTCTGAGGTCCAGGGACTAACGCAGCAGGGGATGCTCATCATCGGAATTTTCCTGCTGGTAGCATTTGGCCTGAGCGCCCTCGGCGGCATGCTGTGGCGACGCGACTGGTGGAAGTTGGCGCTCGCGTTCTGGGCCCCATTCACGGTGTTCTATACGACCTTCTTCACGAATACTCCGGGGTTCTTTACGGGCGTCATCGGTTCGCTGGGCTATTGGCTGGTTCAGCAAGGCGTGCAGCGCGGCAGCCAGCCCTGGTATTACTACGTGCTCGTGATCGTCCCCGTCTACGAGTTCCTTCCTCTGATCGGCGCCATCTTCGCACTCGGGATTGCCGCGTGGCGAACCCGCCAACCCCTAGCGGGCGACGAGGGCGCGCGTCTTGAGGAGGCGAAGTTCCGCGACACGTTCAGCCTGCTGGCCTGGTGGATCGTGGGGATCACGGCCGCCCTGAGCATCGCGGGCGAGAAGATGCCCTGGCTCGCTTATCACATCGCCTGGCCTCTGATCCTGTTCGCGGCCTGGGGGCTGGGCTGGCTGATCGAATCCACTCCATGGCGGAAGCTCGCAGAACACAACGCCTTGCTCGTGCTGGGTGTCGGTACCGTTTTCATCACGAGCCTGGGCGCCGCCCTGTTCGCGGTGCTGGGACCCAACGCGCCGTTTCAAGGCAGCGACCTGAATGCCTTGCAGAACACCAGCGCGTTCCTGCTCCCCGCGATCGTCGCCATCGCCAGCTTCATCGGACTAGTGTTCCTGCTGCGCGGCTGGCTCTCGGGCGAATTCGCACGAGTTTTGGGCCTTGTATTCTTCGTGCTGCTGGCCATCCTCACGGTCCGCGCCTCCTTCAGGGCGAGCTTCATTAACTACGACAATGCCAAAGAGTATTTGGTGTACGCTCATTCCGCAACGGCGGTCAAGGACGTGATCGCGCAGTCGAGGGATATCTCCGAGGCCACCACGGGCGGCATGGGTGTGGACCTGGCGTACGATGCCAGCTCGCCCGATACGGGCGTGTCCTGGCCGTTCGTGTGGTACCTGCGCGATTTCACGAACCAGCATTCATTCGACAAGCCGACCCGCGCGCTGCGCGATTCGACCATCGTGGTCGTGGATGCCAAGAACTTCGACAAGATCGAGCAGGCGCTCGGCCCCGGCTTTTACCGATTCGACTACATCCGCATGTGGTGGCCCAACCAGGACTACTTTGGGCTGGTGAGCGCCCGCGCGCCTGAAGATTTCTCTCCCGATTACTCCTGCCGAGGTTTGCTTTCCTTCTTTCGGCTCTTCCGCACACGCGATTTCTCCAGGATCTGTTCTGCGATCATCGACCCGAACATTCGCGGCGGCATCATCGACATCTGGCTCAACCGCGATTACACCAACTACGCAACAGCTACGGGCCATTCCGACCTGACGCTGGCCACGTGGACGCCATCGGATGAAATGCGCATGTACGTGAAGAAGGAGGTGGCGCAACAGGTCTGGAAATACGGTGTGCCCGCCGCGGCGCAAGAAGTATCGGGGGTCGATCCCTACGAAGGCAAGACCATCACGCTGGCTGCCGATCCAGTGATCCCTGCCACCGTCGTATCTCCCGCCATGAACGGGCCGCGGGCAATCGCCTTCGCACCGGATGGCACTTTCTACGTGGCCGATTCGCGCAACAACCGCGTCCTGCACTTCGACGCGCAAGGCCTGCCAATTGGCCAGTGGGGCACATCCTCCGGCAATACCCCCAATAATCCACAGCCCGCCTCGGTCGAGGGAACATTCAATGAGCCTTGGGGCATAGCCGTGGGGACGGATGGTTCGGTGTACGTTGCGGATACCTGGAACTACCGCATCCAGAAATTCAGTGCAGACGGGCGGTTCATTACGATGTGGTCAGCATTTGGTACCGGCGGCGAACAGCAAACTTTCTACGGGCCGCGCGGGCTGGCGGTGGATGCCAATGACCGGGTGTTTGTCGTGGATACGGGCAACAAGCGCGTGGTGGTCTTCAATGAGGATGGCACCTACGTGACGCAATTTGGAACCGCTGGTCTGGACCCCGGGCAGTTCGATGAGCCAGTCGGAATCGCGATCGACAGAAACGGCGTGATTTACATCAACGATGTTTGGAACCAGCGCATACAGGCCTTCACTCCGTCAGAGGACGGACTGACATTCACGCCGCTTCGGCAATGGGATGTTGCCGGATGGACCGGCCAATCCCTGGACAACAAACCCTTCATCGCGGTGGATGACAAAGGTCATGTTTTCGTCACAGACCCGGATGGCGCCCGCGTGATCGAGTACACCACCGACGGACAGCTGGTGCAGACCTGGGGGGACTTCGGCGACACCGATTCGACGTTCGGGATCGCTGCAGGAATCGCGGTCGACCCGCGGGGCGCCGTCTGGGTCACCGACGCGGGCAATCACAGGCTCATGCGATTCACATTACCTTAATCACATCTTCAGCCACTAACCTTCCGCGATGCGTTGCACGTGAAATGCGAATGATATAATCCGCCTGCCGAACCGGCGGAATGAGGGAATATCGATGAAACTTCATGAATATCAATCGAAACTAATCTTTTCGAAGTACGGTATTCCCATACCAAAAGGACGCGTAGCAACCACTGCCGCCGAAGCCAAGGCCATCGCCGAAGAGCTCGGCGGTCGTGTTGTCGTAAAATCGCAAGTCCTGGTTGGCGGACGCGGCAAAGCGGGCGGCGTCAAACTCGCCAAGGATCCCGAAGAGGCCGGGCAGCTGGCTGGGCAGATCCTGGGCATGGAGATAAAGGGCCTGCCCGTGCGCAAGGTGCTTGTGGATGAGGCCGCCGGCATCGAGAAAGAGATCTACTATTCCATCACCAATGACCGGGCGCATCGCAAGCCGGTCATGATCGCCTCGGCGGCTGGGGGCATGGAGATCGAGGAAGTGGCGGCCAAGACGCCCGAAAAGATCATCAAAGTACATATCGATCCGCTTCTGGGCTTACGGGACTACCAGGCGCGGGATATCGCCGCCTCAATCGACCTGCCGCGCGAGCATTGGAAGGAATTCGGGCAGATCGCCAACGGCTTGTGGCGCGTGTACACCGAGAACGATGCGACGCTGGCCGAGATCAACCCCCTGGTCATCACCAAGGACGGCCGACTGGTTGCGCTGGATGGCAAGATGATCATCGACGACAGCGCGCTGTACCGGCATCCCGATCTGGCTGAGATGCGCGACTTGGACGAAGAAGCGCCGGCCGAGACCGAGGCGCGCAAGTATGGTCTCACATACATCAAGCTGGACGGCAATATCGGCTGCATGGTGAACGGCGCGGGCCTGGCGATGACCACCATGGACATCGTCAAGTTGTTTGGCGGCGAGCCTGCCAATTTCCTGGATATTGGCGGCGGCGCCAATGCCGACAAGGTCGCGGCTGCCATGCGCATCATCCTGGCAGATCCCAACGTGAAGGCCGTGCTGCTCAATATATTTGGGGGCATAACACGCTGCGATGAGGTTGCGCTCGGTATCCTCGAGGCCATGAAGCAGGTGCAGCCAAAGGCGCCCATGGTGGTGCGGCTGGTGGGGACAAACGCGGCAGAGGGCCAGGCACTCTTGGCCAGCGCCAGGATGATCACCGCAGATACGCTCGTGGATGCAGCCCAAAAAGCTGTGGCCGCTTCGAAAGCAACTGTGCCCGCCATCTAGGCGAGGCGCATGCATCGCGGCAGGGAGAATTACGCATGAGCATCATGATCGACAAGAACACGCGCCTGCTCGTACAGGGCATCACTGGAAACGAGGGGCTTTTCCATACCACCCAGATGGTTGCCTACGGCACTCATGTCGTCGCGGGTGTTACCCCCGGCAAAGGCGGCGAATGGGTGCTCGACGGCAAAATACCGGTCTTTGATTCGGTGAAACTGGCCGTGGAGGCCACTGGCGCGAACGCATCCTGCATCTTCGTACCCTCGCGCTTTGCACCCGACGCAATGTTCGAGGCTGCGGACGCGGCCATCCCACTTATCGTTTGCATCACCGAGGGCGTCCCGGTGCAGGACATGATGCGCGTGCGCAACTACATCGACCAGAAGGGTGTACGCCTGCTGGGACCCAACTGCCCCGGCGCGCTGACTCCCGGTCAGAGCAAGGTCGGAATCATCCCCGGCGATATTGCGTTTTCGGGCAATGTCGGGGTGGTTTCTCGCTCCGGCACGCTTACGTACGAGGTACTGTACGCGCTAAAACTCCTGGGAATGGGCGCCTCGACCTGTGTGGGCATCGGCGGCGATCCCATCAACGGGACCAACTTCATTGACGTCCTGCAGATGTTCGAGCACGATCCGCAGACTGAGAAAGTGGTGCTCATCGGTGAGATCGGTGGCACGGACGAAGACAAAGCCGCCGATTTCATTGCCACGAAGATGACCAAGCCGGTGGTGGCCTTTATTGCCGGCCAGACGGCGCCGCCAGGTAAGCGCATGGGGCATGCGGGCGCCATCATCGAAAGTGGCTCGGGCACCGCCGCAGACAAGATCGCAGCTCTAGAAGCAGCCGGCGTGCGCGTGGCCAAACACCCTGAAGAGATCCCTACCCTGCTGAAGTAGCTCTGACTTCAGCCAGAGCTCACCTTTTGCTGCGAGCGACCCCGGGTCGCCGGCCCTCGTTCATGCAGTTCTGGCGAAGGAAACAAATAGAGCCGTCTTAGCGGACGGCTCTACGGTTATAATCGCAACGTTCTTGACCGGGTACGAGACCTACTTGTGCGAGTCGATGTAGGAAACGGCCTCTCCCACCGTGGTGATCTTCTGGGCGGCCTCGTCCGAGATCTCGGCTCCGAACTTGTCCTCGAAGGCCATGATCAGCTCCACTAGATCGAGCGAATCGGCTTCCAGGTCCTCGCGAAAGCGGGCTTCCGACGTCACTTTCGCTTCATCTGCCCCCAGCAGATCCACAATGATCTTCTTGACCTCGGCATACGTGTCTGCCATGAGAATATCCTCCGTCTGGTAGCTTATTTAGCCTGCCCATTGTAACACAGGCATGCCATGGACCTCACCCACAGGAACACCCCCTGATGCCCAAAGTTGCGCCCGTTCAACGCCGAAAGGCTGAACACCTGCGGATCAACCTCGAAAAGAACGTGGATTCGGCCCTGCAGACGGGGCTGGAGAAGTTGCAGTTTACACATGAGGCCCTTCCGGAGCTCGATCTGCGGGCGGTGGACACAAACCTGGAGCTTTTTGGCCGACAGCTAAGGGCGCCGTTACTGATCTCGTCCATGACGGGCGGAACCGCCGAGGCCAGCCGGATCAACGCCAACCTGGCGGAGGCTGCCTCGGCTACGGGTATCGCCATCGGCGTGGGTTCGCAGCGCGCGGCGCTCGAAAAGCCTGAGCTGGCAAAGAGCTTCCAGGTGCGCAAGCGCGCACCGGATGCGCTGTTGTTCGCAAACCTGGGTGCGGTGCAGCTCAATTATGGCTACGGCGTGGATCAATGCCGGCGCGCCGTTGAAATGGTCGGCGCGGACGCCCTGATCCTGCACCTGAATCCACTCCAGGAGGCGCTGCAGGTGGGCGGCAACGTGGACTTCAGCAAGCTCGCATCCAAGATCGCAGACGTGTGCAAGCGCCTCGGCGTTCCGGTGGTAGTGAAGGAGGTGGGCTGGGGCATATCGGCTCGCACGGCCGCCCTGCTCGCCGACTGCGGAGTGGCTGCCATCGATGTGGCTGGCGCGGGCGGGACAAGCTGGTCTCAAGTGGAGATGCACCGCGCTCCAGACGAATTCATGCGCCAGTTGGCCGGGGCATTTATCGCATGGGGCATACCCACAGCAGACTCGATCACCCTTGTACGGCAGGCCGCACCGAACATGCGCATCTTCGCAAGCGGTGGCCTGCGAAACGGAATTGACGTGGCCAAGTGCATCGCGCTCGGTGCCATGCTGGGCGGAATGGCAGGCCCCTTCCTTAAGGCAGCTGCCGAATCGACGGAGCGCGCGGTGGATGCGATCCGCCTGATCCATGAAGAGCTGCGCATCACTATGTTCGCAGCGGGCGCTGATGACCTGGATGCCTTGCGACGTACGCCCCTGCACGATTCGTAGACGGGCCCGTGCCGCAACCACAGGATGCGATCAGACAAGCAGCTTTTCGGAACAGGGATGCTAATTGGCGCGACGGTTGCCGCTGGGCTGATGTTGCTTGGCTTCTTCGTCGCAACGGTCGTTCCACAGGCGAGTACAGCTCCATCTGGGGCCACTAGTACCGCGGCTCCACTTGGCACGCTCGCGACAAAGGTGCAGCCGCCAAGCCCAACGCTCACATTCACGCCCATACCTCCGCACACCGTTCCCACAAATCTCGCCACAGATTTCTACTTCAACATTACGCCAACGCCCGATCCGCTTGCGGCAGCCATCACGTCCGGCGCGGTGGTGTTCTCCGGTCCGCTCTCCGCGCCGGAGCAGCTGTCCATCTACCGTGCATCCTTGAACTACGCGCAGGCGTCCGTGGCAGCGAGCAAACAGGCGGCCAAGGACATCAACGGAGTTGGCTACGGCGACCCAACCAACATCTGCGGGCCGCTGGCGGCAGCGATCTTACGCGATGCGGCCGTTATCGGTTTTGAGAATGTACCGCATGATTTCTGGCTGCTCGATCCACGCACGGTAACCGGACAGCGCATCCTGGCCAAGGCTTTCCCGGTCACGGACTTCGTTCACCTGGCCGACACGACGCCGATCAACAAAGTCAACTGGAATACATCGCCGCTTCAGCCCGGGGATTTTGTGTTCATCTGGCACGGCTCTGGAGGAAACTTCGATCACATGCTGACGGTGAGTCGCGTGGATAGGGCCGGGCGCACGTTTGCCGTCACCAATTACGGCACGCCGGAGGGCTACGTCATCGCTGAGACGATGCTGTATGATCCGAACGACCCCAAGGCCGGTATCTTCTACACCTGGACGAAGGAGCGCGATGCGATCCTGGGCTCAACGGGCTTCGGGGGATTTGAGATCTGGCGGGCACGCCGTCAATAAGGGACGCGGGGAGAGATAACACGATGTCATATGCACAGCTGGCCCAGACGATGCGGCCGGTGATCGAAACCGAGCTGAGGCGGCAGGTCCGCCGGCTCGCGGCGCCGTCCACAGCGGCCTTCCATGCCATGTTGGCGTACCACCTGGGCTGGGATGGCAGCGAGGCCAACCAAGGCGGCAAACGGATCCGACCTGTGCTCAACCTGCTGGTGTGCGCCTCTGCCGGTGGCAGCTGGCGCGATGCAGTGCCTGCGGCCGCCGGGCTTGAGCTGGTGCACAACTTCTCGCTGGTCCACGATGACATACAAGACAACTCACCCACCCGCCGCGGGAGACCCACTCTCTGGCGAAAACAGGGTGTGCCGCTAGCAATCAACGCCGGGGACGCATTGTTCACGCTCGCCAACCAGGCCACGCTCGACCTTGCAGGCACATTCGAAGGCAAAGTCGTAGTGGAGGCCGTGGCCGTCCTGCAGCAAGCGTGCCTGGATCTAACCAAGGGGCAGTTCCTCGACCTATATCACCAACAGAAGGGAAGCCTCACGATCAGGGGCTACTGGCAGATGATCGAGGGCAAGACGGCGGCTCTGATCGCCGCCTGCACACACATCGGCGCGCTGCTCGGCGGCGCCGCCCCGGCCAAACGGGCGAGGTATCACGAGTTCGGCAAGCTCTTGGGATTGGCCTTCCAGGTTGAAGACGACATCCTGGGTATTTGGGGCGAAGAGAGCCGCACCGGCAAATCGACGGCCAGCGACCTTGCCGAAGGCAAGCTCTCGTTGCCCGTGATCTACGGGCTCATCAAGCGCGGCCCCTTCGCCAAACTCTGGCACGACGAAGGCACAAGGAAGCGCAACGCTTCGCGCCTCCGAAAGCAACTCGAAGCCGAAGGCGGGCGCGAATATGCAAGGGCTCAAGCAGGCAGGCTCACAAGGAATGCACTGGGCCTGCTGCACGACCTCCATCCCCAGGGCGAAGCCGGAAGAGCGCTTGAAGAACTGACAATGCAGTTGCTCGCACGCAGAGCCTAAGCTCCACGTTATTCCCTCCCGTACGCACCGGATGTCATCCATGGGGACAGTGGGTTCGAGTAAGGCATTTGTGCGGATTCCTGCTCATAGAACGTGGCTACGCGCATGCTTGCGCCCTGAGGACCAAGCCGTCAGCCTGATACACTAGGCGCTCCTTATCCAGTTCAAAGCGGAGGTTAGAGGTGGCCGGATCCAGAATCAAGGCATGCCTGGTCAACGTCGACCGCGCACAGATCTACTGTGAGATCGCTGGCAAAGGAACGCCGCTCGTCATGATCCACGCGGCGGTCGCAGATTGCCGCCAATGGAATAGCGAGTTCGCCTATTTCGCCAACAAATACCAGGTGCTACGCTACGACACGCGCGGACACGGCAAGAGTGATCCGGTCGAAGGTGAATACAGCGATATGCGGGACCTGCAGGCTGTGTTGGACACACTGGCTCCTCGCGGGCCAGTAGTGCTTATGGGTTGTTCGCGCGGCGGCGGGCTAGCCCTAGACTACGCCCTCGAACACCCGGATCGCGTGCAGGCTCTGATCATGGTCGGCTCGGGCCCAGGCGGATTGGACCTCGACGTGCCAGAATCACCCAAGCATGCCGACGCTCAGAAGGCATGGAGAGATGGCGATATCGATCGCGCCGCCGAGCTTGAAACGCAGATCTGGTTCGATGGAACCGGCCGGACCGCCCAGCAGGTTGACCACGCGGCGCGCAAGTTGGCCTATGCGATGGATCGCCTGGCGCTGGGACTGGAGGCCAGGAACCTCGGAAAGCGGTTGCCCAACACGGACAGGCTTGCGTTCGAACGGCTCGCCCAGATCAAGATCCCCGTGCTGTTGGTTGTCGGCGAATTCGATGAGCCATACCTTCACGCCGCAACGGACTACATGATCCAGCGGATTCCATCGGCGCGCAGAGTTGTGATGAATAACGCTGCGCACCTTTCGAACATGGAGCATCCCGGAGAATTCCAGCGATTTGTTGATGATTTCCTAGAAGGTGCCAAGACCTGAAGAAGTCTTGACGAGATCGCTCTCCCTGGGCCGATGCTGCGAGAGGCCTGCAGGGGATCAAGTATTTGACCCGCCCACGAATACAAAACATCTCGGCTGCCTGGATGAAGCGCCTCCCAATCATCTCACTCTATGCCGCCAACGCCATCTCGATGGTGGGAAATGTGCTGGCATCCATCGCCATCCCGTGGTTTGTGCTGCAGACGACGGGCAGCGCGGTTCGAACGGGCATCACGGGTTTCTTCACAATCCTTCCGGTTGTCATCGCGGGCTTGCTCGGCGGCGCGCTGATCGACCGGCTCGGCTATAAACCCACGAGCATCATTGCCGATATCGCCAGCAGTATCACCGTGCTGCTGATACCACTGCTGCATTTCACCATCGGTCTGCAGTTCTGGCAGCTGATGCTGCTGGTGTTCCTCGGCGGACTGCTGGATGCGCCCGGCACCACAGCACGCGAGGCGCTGATCCCGGACTTGGCACAGCAGGCTGGGGTGCCGTTGGAACGCGCGACTTCGATCGGGCAGGTGGTTGAACGAGCATCGAGGCTGGTGGGCGCGCCGCTGTGCGGAATCCTAATCGCGGTCATGGGCACTGCCAACGTGTTGTGGCTCGACGCGGCCTCATTCGTCGTTTCCGCGGCGCTGGTGGCTGCGGCCGTCCACGTCGCGGTCGCAAGACCTGCGAAGGAGAAACGCACGCGTTATGTCGACGAGATCTTCGCCGGATGGAAGTTCATGCGGACGCACAAGCTGATCCTGAGCATGATCGTGATCGTCATGGTCACTAACTTCGTCGACGCGGCCTTCGGCGGCGTGCTGCTTCCTGTCTATGTAAAACGCGTCTACGGCAACGCGCTCAACCTGGGCCTTTTCATCGGCGTTATGGGCGGCGGCTCTGTGCTCGGGGCGGTGATCTTCGGATGGATCGGTCACCGGCTGCCGCGTTTTGCCACCTTCGTAGCAGGCTTCATCCTCACCAGTTTGTACGTATGGGGATTGGCGCTGTTCCTGCCATTTCCGGTCCTGTTGGCAGCCGCCACCATTGCCGGCGTAGGCGCCGGGCCGCTCAATCCCATCATCGGCACGGTTATCTTCGAACGCGTCCCGTCGGACATGCGCGGACGCATTCTGGGCAGCATCCAGGCTGGCGCGTGGATCACCATGCCGCTGGGGATGCTCGTCGCCGGCGTCCTCACCGAATGGCTGGGCCTGCAGCCGCTGCTCTTGGGCCTGGCTGTTCTCTATCTCGGCACAACCGGCAGCATGCTCTTGATCCCCGTTTTGCGGCAGCTCGATCAGCGCCTCCCCGCTAATGCCCAAGTTCCCACTCCGCAGGCAGATCCTTAGGCATCCATTTCAACTGCATAGACATTTGTACATAGTGCCCGTCGCGCGGGCTGATTTTCGCGTAGACTCCGCGATCGACGTGACTGGTTGGATTCTTGCAGGCCTCTCTCTTGCCTGCAAGGAGGCGCAATGGATAAGATCCAAAAGGCCGCAGCGGCATATCTTGTTCTGGGGCTTCTCAATTTTGCCCAGGTTAAGGCTGGCAAGGAACCGATCCGCGAGACGGAGAAATCTCGCTGGCTGGACGTGCTAGTCCGTGCCCCACTATGCTACCTTACCCTGCCTCAAGAGCACCCCGAAAGACAGATACGCGTCATACGCAGGTACGTGCTTTCTCAGCTCGCCAAGCCAATTCACTGACCTCCTGATCGTGATCGACGACGAGCGCTACCCGGCTAGCCCGGGCAGTCTTGACGCGCGCTCTCTTTCATCCCGCCCGCGCGAATCCGCCCCCCTCCATTTTGCTGAACCTCCGACTTCCCTGCAGGCACGGTGGTTAAGAGAAAGACGATCACGATCTCCGACCCCTTCTCCGGCGTCCTGGGAAGCCGCCGCCGGCGCACAGCCAGACGTCGGGAGTATGATCAGGGACAAACCGGCGATGGAGAGGGACGCATGGATGAACTGACGATCAGCGAGCTGCAAGTGAAAATGTCCAGCGGGGAAATGACCGCCATAAGCATCACCCAGGCTTACCTCGAGCGCATCGAGCAGGTCGATAAGCAGGGCCCGGCGGTGAACGCGGTGATCGAGCTGAACCCTGAGGCAATGGCGATCGCCGCAGACATGGACACGGAACGCAAGGCAGGGCATGTGCGCGGTCCCCTTCATGGCATCCCGATCCTGATCAAAGACAATATCGACACGCATGACCGGATGCAGACGACTGCGGGCTCGCTTGCCCTAGAAGGGTCGATTGCCCAGCAAGACGCTTTCATCGTGAAGCGCTTGCGGCATGCCGGCGCGGTGCTGCTGGGTAAGACGAATCTCAGCGAGTGGGCCAACTTTCGGGGCAAGCCTTCCGTCAGTGGATGGTCAAGCCGCGGCGGGCTAACGCGCAATCCGTACGCCCTGGATCGCAGCGCTTGCGGTTCATCCTCGGGTTCAGCAGTTGCGGTGGCCGCCAACATGTGCGCCGCCGCCATCGGCACGGAAACGGATGGCTCCATCACCTGTCCGGCCCAGACCAACGGTGTTGTGGGCATCAAGCCAACACTGGGGCTGTGGAGTCGCAGCGGCATCATCCCGATCGCACACAGTCAAGACACGGCCGGCCCCTTGGCGCGCACGGTCGCGGACGCGGCAGCGCTGCTTGGCGCGCTGGCCGGCGTCGATGATCGGGATCCCGGCACGAAGGCGAGCCGGGAGAAAGCACTTAAGAACTACGCGCGCTATCTCAAGAAGGATGGCCTGCGCGGCGCACGCATCGGCGTGGCGCGCGAAATGGCCGGAACGGATGCGCGCGTGCTCAAGATCTACGATGCGTGCATTGCTGCAATGAAACAGGCGGGCGCGCTCATCATCGATCCCGTGGTCGTGCCCCATTTCAAGGACTACGGCAAGAGCGAAGTCGATGTGCTGCTTTATGAGTTCAAGACTGACCTGAATAGATACTTGAAGTCACTTGCCAGCAATGCCCGGTTGCACACTTTGGAGGAGATCATCAAGTTCAACGAGGAGCATAAAGAGAGCGTGATGCCCTACTTCGGGCAGGAGCGGATGACCGCGGCTCAGAAGAAGGGGCCGCTTACCAGCAAGGGCTACCGCGCCGCACTGGCAAAGAACAGGCGGTTAGCGCGCACGCAAGGCATCGACGTCACCTTCCGCAAACACCGCCTGGATGCGATCGTGGTGCCCACGGGCGGCCCGGCATGGATGATCGACCTGGTCAATGGCGATGTCCTCAATTGGGACATGGAGAGCACCTCCCCCGCGGCCGTTGCCGGATATCCGCATATCACTGTGCCTGCCGGCTACATTTTTGGATTGCCGGTCGGCATTTCTTTCCTCGGGAGGGCCTGGAGCGAATCTATCCTCATCCAATTGGCGTACGCGTTCGAGCAGGCTACCACGGTGCGCAGGCCACCGGAATTCCAGCTGCACGCAGAGGGTGCGAAGGTATAGCCTTCGAGGCCGACAAGCACTGTAACGCTTGTCCCCCGAAGCACGACCACTTTGGTGCCGCTCTGTGCCTTCAACGGCACGTGCCCCTGAGACACTTGGGCGGTTTGTTTCGGAGCTCGGAGGGCTGCAATTTCGTGGCTCCCAAACTAAGCTGATTCCAAGGAAACTCCTCCACGGCACGGGCAGCGGGTATAGAATGTGCCGTTCTTTTCTGTTTGTTGATCTTTAGACTTATCCAGGAGGCGAATTCTTGATCACTCCCCAGAACGGTATCTTTGCTCAGGGCACCCACTGCCACTATTTCCTCGAATTGGATCTGCAGCCAGGCATCTCGCGTTCCGCCGCGCTGCGAGAATTGCGCAGACTGCGCGCGCCAGATGTTTCTGCCGGTGGGGTGAACTTCGTGCTGGCATTCGGGGACAAGCTCTGGCGGAAGCTCGCGCCGGACCAGTCGCCGGCGGACCTGGCGGCTTTCACGGAGATCCGCGGCGCCACCGGCAAGTACGCCCCCGCTGGGCAGCATGACCTATGGCTTTGGATCAATGGCAGCACGCCTGACGTAGCCTTCGAGCACGCCCGGTCGGCCTGGCTTGCGGTTCGCGACGTCGCCACGTTGGCGTCTGAGCAGCCCTGCTTCGTCTATCGTGACAGCCGCGATCTGACGGGCTTCATCGATGGGACAGGAAACCCGGAACCACTGGACGCGCCCAATATCGCCCTCATCCCAACCGGCCAGGTCGGTGCCGGCGGGAGCCATGTCCTGGTTATGCGCTGGATCCATGACCTGGAAGCCTTTCACGCGATGCCAGTGGATGAACAGGAGCGGGTCGTCGGCCGCCGGAAACACGACAGCCAGTCCTTCACCGACGCGGAGGGCCAGCCACATGGTCACGTGAAGCGCGTACGCATCGACGAAGGTGAAGTGGAGCTCGAGATCTACAGGCGCAGTGTTCCTTATGGAACAGTGAGGGAGAACGGGCTTTACTTCGTGGCCTTCAGCTCGGAACAAAGGCGCTTCGACCTCATGCTGAGGCGAATGTTCGGCGCGGCCGAAGATGGTCAGCATGACCGTCTGACGGATTTCTCCAAGCCTGTCAGCGGCGCCTACTATTTCGCGCCATCGCTGACCAGCTGGCGCGCCTGCTCGGCCTAGCGCGGAAATCCCGGCGAATGCATCTTAGCCCCAGTGCCTCCACCAGGGAGGCACTTATGTTTCCAGCCATATGCCAGTGCAGTCCCTCCTTCGGTGGTCGGAATTCGTGCCAATCCTCCGGTAGAATTACTACGGGGACGGGTCCAGGGAGGGAACCGTGATCAAGCTGAGCTACTGCACCTTTGGGCTCACGCAACTTACGCTGCCGGCAGCGATCGAGGCCGTGCACAACGCGGGGTATCCGGGGGTCGAGCTATCGTTCCACCGCGACCAATTCAATCCATTCAATCTTACCCAGGCTGATCTGGAACGGCTCCGCCGCCAATTCGAGACCCTGAGCCTGAAGCCAGCCTGCGTGGCCACCGCATCCCACTTTTTCACACCTTCCAGGCCGCACGAGCCCTCACTGCTGTGCCTCGACCTCGCCGGGCGCAAAAGGCGCATCGGCGTGGTCAAGCGGGGCATTCAGGTGGCGCGGGCGCTTAAGGTACCCCTGGTCACTTTCGGCAGCGGCTTCATTCGCGACGAGCACGTCGCCCATCCAAGCATCGATCCCGGTGGTCTGCTGGTTGACAGCATCCGCCGCTGCCTCGAGGAGCTCCGGGCAGACGACGACCTCACGCTGCTAATCGAGCCCGAGCCGGGCATGTACATCGAGACGCTCGACCAGGCCATTGATCTGGTGAATGAAGTCAACTCGCCCCGGTTTCAACTTCATCTCGACTTATGTCACATCTATTGTTCCGAGAGCAACATGACCGCGGCGCTCACGAAAGCCGCTCCCTACGCCCGCTACTTGCACGTCTCGGATGCCGAAGCCGGCTGTAACCTGAAGATCATCACGGCAGCACCTAACCTGACGTTCGACATGGATTTTGCAGACTTCCTGGTCTACTTCCCGAACACAGCCGATTTTCTCCTGCTGAACCGTGATCATCCGCTGTATTTTTTCGACGAGCAGCCTGGTGCGCAAGAACGCTCTGTGGCGGACGGAATGAAGCGCAATGCAGGAATCGCGGCTGAAATCGCCTACGTGGATTACAACTCCCTTATCTCCGGGGCATCGGAATTCGACGACGAGATCTTCACATACTTGATCTCCGTTCCCAGTCTAAGCTTCGATGTGCTTGAGCGCGCCCGGCCGATCCTCATCTACCTGCGTACAGCGCGCGGCAGCTCGGGTCTGCGCCTGATGGATAGGAGGGTGGCAAATACTTTGACGGGGATCGTGCACTTCCACGAGATCCCGGGTCACGGCACATTGGATTTCGCAGGCTGCTTCAGGGCACTGACTGACAATGGCTTTTCCGGCTATGCCTCTGTCGAGCTATATCACCACGTGGCAGAGTGGGAGCAAGCCCTGCGCGAAAGCTACGCTTATCTTTCGACGTTTGTCTGAATGGGCGCATTGCAGCACTATCGGCAACGGGAGGGATACACGATGGATGTCGCGAAGCTGGGCTGGGATACCCGGGCGCTGGGCGAGGTGGACCACCGCCGGGTCAAAGCTCCGTACGTAAGGCTGGTCTCCGCCACGGTTGGAGTGCACGGCGACGTCGTCTACTTCTATGATTTGCGCATCACGCAGCCGAATACGAGCTACCTATCCACCACTGGTCTGCACTCGATGGAGCACCTGCTGTTAGCCGGATTCCGCAGATATCTGCCCGACAATTTCATAAACATCGCCCCGATGGGTTGCCAGACGGGGATCTACCTCGTGCTGCTGAACGAGGGCCGCGCAGAGAAGGTCCTCGGCGTTTACGAAACCATCTTGAAGGATATTCTGGAGGCCACCTCGGTGCCGTACGCGGACATCCAGGATTGCGGGCACTGGGAGGATCATGACCTGGAGCTGGCCAAGGCCGTGGCCCGCAAGGTGCTGGATCAACGCGCCCGCTGGCTGCAAGCGCTATGACCATCCAGCCGGCTGTCTGGCGCGTATCCTTCCAGCAGCGCGTGGAATACGAGATCGTCAAGTGCGCGCATCTGCTGGACGCGCGTAACGAGGCATTGCTGAGTCGCGGCAAGCGCGACGGCGCCCGTAGATTCGTCGTGGTCGACCAAGCCATAGAACGACTGCACGGCGAGGATCTGCGCGGGTACTTCGACTGGCACCACGTGAAAGCGCGCATCGTAGCGCTGCCAGGCGGCGAAGCCAACAAATCAGTCGAAAACTATCGGCGCATCGTGGATGAGCTGGATGCCTTTCCGATCGACCGGCGGGATGAGCCGATCCTTGCAATCGGTGGAGGTGTGCTGACAGACTTGGTCGGCTTCGCGGCCGGCACATACCGCCGCGGCGTGCCGCACATACGCGTCCCCACCACGCTCATGGGCTATGTAGACGCGGCCATTGGAGTCAAGACCGGCATCAACTTCAACGCGCACAAGAATCGCCTCGGCGCGTTCGAGCCGCCGTTGATGGTGCTGCTCGACAAGGCTTTCCTGCAGACACTGCCTGCGCGGCACATACGCAATGGCGTCTGCGAGATGATCAAGCTGGCGATGATCGCCGACTTGCGTCTGTTCGAGCTTCTCGAACGGGATGGGAGGCGCTGCATCGAGACCTGGTTCCAGGACGAAAGGGGCACCCAAGTACTCGACCGGGCCGTGCAAGGCATGGTCAACGAACTGCAGCCCAACTTACTTGAAGGTGACCTCTCCCGTCGTATGGATTTCGGACACACCTTCAGCTACGGCATCGAGACCGCAGCCGACTCGCCCTGGCTGCATGGGGAGGCTGTGCTGATGGACGTCATGCTGTCTTCAGTCCTGGCGAGCGATCGCAAGCTGTTGCCCGCGGCCGACCTCCAGCGTCTCTTCGGGTTGATCGCGCGACTTGGGATAGAGGTTAGTCTGGACGCCCTCGAGCCGGACATTCTATGGCAATCCTTGCAGGAACGCACATTGCATCGCAATGGCTGGCAGCGAACGCCGCTCCCGCACGGCATCGGCGAGTGCACATTCGTCAACGACGTGAGCCTGGATGAAGTGCGCGCAGCTTTTGCCGGAATGCCGGCGCTTCATGGAGGCTGAATGCAGCCCATGAACGTGGATCCCCGGGAACCGGCGAAATTCGGGCGTATCAGCTCCGCCTGGTGGGATGCGGACGGCCCGATGCGGTCATTGCATGCGATCAACCCGCTCCGCATGCGATTCGTGACTGACTGCTGCGAATTGAATGGGCGACGGGCGCTGGATGTGGGCTGCGGCGGCGGCCTCTTGACTGAATCGCTCACGCGACTTGGCGCACATGCGACGGGCATCGATCTATCGGAGGAACTACTTGAGATCGCCTTGCGCCATTCGCGTTCACATGGACTTGACATCACATATCGGCTCGTCGGCGCGGAAACCCTTGCCGATGAACAGCTTGGATCGTTCGACGTCGTGACCTGCATGGAGGTACTCGAGCACATCCCAGAACCGGCCGCCACGGTGCGTGCCATCGCGAAGCTTCTGCGCCCGGGTGGAAATGCGTTCATCGCGACCATCGACCGGACGTTGATCTCCTTCCTGTTCGTCATTGTCGCCGGAGAATATGTGCTGCGCTTGCTGCCTCGAGGCAGTCACGACTACCAGCGGCTGATACGCCCGCGCCAGCTGGCGATCTGGGCTCAACAGGCGGGCCTGCAACGCGTGCGCTGGGCCGGTTTGGTGTACAACCCCCTCACGGCGAGATTCAGCCTCAGCAGCAATCGGAACCTGAATTACATGGCGCACTTCATCCGTAAGTAACCCGCGCTGGAGGTCAATGAGTTGAAGCGCTACCTCGCCCTCTCACGAACGACGCATGGCATACTCGATCTGGCTTCGCCTGCATTCTGTGCAGTCCTGTGGCTGGGCATGTTCCCTCCCGTCCCCACCATACTGCTGGGGGCCCTCACGGCTTTCGCTGCCTACACATCTGTCTACGCGTTGAACGACCTCGTGGGAATGACGCATGACCGCGAGAAATTCGCTGGTACGGGCATCAACCCGGGTTATTCGGTCGAGGCTTCTGCGCTGCGGTATCCACTTGCGCAGAGCGTGCTCAACCGCCGCCAGGCATGGCTGTGGATGGGCGGCTGGTTCGCCCTGGCACTAATCGGGGCCTATCTGTTGAATCCCATCAGCGCCCTGATCTTGATCGTGGCCTCCGCGCTGGAGGTGCTGTACTGCAATCTGCTGAAGGTCACTCATTGGCGCGCGCTGGTGAGCGGCTTGGTGAAGACCAGCGGGCCGATGGCTGCGATCTTCGCGGTCGACCGCGCTCCCGAGCCACTGCTGATGCTTATCCCGTTCGCCTGGATGTTCTTCTGGGAGATCGGCGGTCAGAACATACCTGCCGACTGGAATGACACGGAGGAAGATCGGCGTGTCGACGCCCGCACCATACCGGTGCAGTTCGGGTTCAAGACGGCAGGCGTGTTGGTCATGGCTGGTCTGCTGCTTGCCGTGGTGATGAGCGCGTTTCTACCGCAGGCCTCACCCGCCCCGCTCCGAACGGCATTTGCCGCGGCGGCGGTTCTCGTCGGGATTTTCATGCTGCTGAGGCCCGCGTATCGGCTCTTCCGCTTCCACGAGGGGCGCCAGGCCGCGCGGTTGTTCGATAGCGCCAGCTACTATCCGCTGTCAATGCTCGTGTTGATCTCGGCTTTCCTTATCGCCCAGAAGTTGTTTCCAAGCTAGCGACCTGCCCGAGCGACATATTGGAATGATGCGAAGCCCTTGGCACGCGCTGCTGAGGTATCTGACCGCGCAGGGAGTGGGGGCCCAGCAGATCAGAAAACCCCTCCTTCGAGGGGGCTCGCCAGAATGTCGCCTCGAAGGATTTCTGCTATAACTGGCAGCTAGCGTGATGGATCCATTTCGACACCGGGACCTCGGGAAGTCTCTTCCGCAATGAACGGCCAACGGCAAATTGCGAGCGTACCTATCCTTTCCGCAGCAATCATGTTGCTGGCGGCGGCCTGCGCGCCCGTCGCCGCGCCAGCCACTCCGACGCCGCAGCTCTCGCGAGCGGAGCCCGCCTCCCTGGTCAACACGTTCCCTCCGCTCAGCACACCTGGCGTGAGTCTGCGGTTTACGCACTACAGCCTTGAACAAGGGCTGTCGCAAAGCTCCCCGCGTGCGATCGCGCAGGACGCCTCCGGTTTTTTGTGGATCGGTACACAAGATGGCTTGAACCGTTTTGACGGGTATGCCTTCCGAGTGTTCAGGCCGATACCTGGCGATCCCGATTCATTGGTGGGTAGCGAAGTCAATTCCATCGTTCCCGGCGAAGACGGGGCCGTTTGGATCGCCACCAATTCGGCGTTGAACCTGTACGATCCTGTCACGGGCCATTTCAGCCACTGGAGGCACAGCGACAGCGATCCAGGCAGCCTGGTCGGCGGCACGGTGATGACGCTACTCAAGGACGCCCGCGGCATTCTTTGGATCGGGACTCATGAGGGCTTGGACCGCTTCGATCCGCAAACGGGCAAGTTTGTCCACATCTCATTAGCGAGGCTCTTTCCGGCGCGCCGCACGCCTCCGTCTGTGCGCATGCTCTTTGAGGATTCGACCGGAATCATGTGGATCGGCACCGATGTGGGCTTGATCCGCTACGATCCCCTTGAGGGCGCATTCCTGTTATACGAGCACACTGATTCCAATACGACGTCGCTCGGATTCAATGAAGTGACCGCCATCGGGGAGGATCCCGGCGGTCGACTCTGGATCGGCACCACTCAGGGCATCAGTCGCCTGGATACGGCCATGGGCCGTTTCAGCCGGTTTTTGCATTCGGACAACGACGCGTCCTCCTTGGCCGACAACATCATTCAGACCATCTATGTTGATCGCGGGGGACAGGTTTGGATCGGCACTCGCGGCGGGCTTGACCGCTATGACCCCGGGACGCAGCGCTTCCTTCATTACCAGAGCGATAGCGCTGATCCTCAGAGCCTGAGCAGCAACTCGGTTGCCTGCATCTTCGAGGACCGCGGCGGTGTGCTGTGGATCGGGACGGACGGCGGCGGCTTGAACAAGCACGATCGTGGCACCGATCAATTTGCGTACTACAAGCACGTAGCTTCAGATCCTGAGAGCCTCAGCGGGGATCTGATCTTCGCCATCCTGGCGGCACCCAACGGCCAGGCGTGGATCGGGACCAGTCAGGCCGGGCTGAACCTGTTCGATCCGGACACGGGACGGGCGCAGCATTTTCGTCACGATCCGCGCGATCCGGATAGCCTGCTCAGCGACAACGTGCGTTCGTTGTTCCTGGACAGCAATGGGTCCCTGTGGGTCGGCACGGACCGCGGACTGGATCGTCTTGACCAACGTCGAAATCGCTTCATCCACTATGTCTCAGATCCGGCTGCTCCAAACAGCATTCCTTCGGGATCCGTATACGAAATCTACCAGGACCGGGAACTGAGCTACTGGGTGGGAACCGCCCAGGGAATCCGGAAGTTTGACCCGAACACTGGCAGCTTTGCCCGGCTCGAGGCCGGCAGCGGGGTGCTCAGCGGTTTGGCCGACGGCCCGGCGCGCGCCATCCTGCAGGACCAGACCGGATCCATGTGGTTCGGCACCGACTCACATGGTTTGTACCGTTTGGGCGCCGCAGGAAGTGGCGTCACACATTTCACATACGATCCCATCCAGGCCGGCAGCCTCAGCAGCGATGCGGTGATGTCCATATTTCAGGATCGCGGCGGCAAAATTTGGATCGCCACCTTCGGCGGAGGCGTGGACCTGTTCCTTCCCGAATCACAGGCGTTCGAGTCCTTCACCCAGCTGCAAGGGTTGCCGAACGATGTGGTTTATGGCGTGGTCGAGGACGACAGCGGCAGCCTGTGGATGAGCACCAACTTGGGCCTCTCCCGCCTTGATCCCTCGTCCCGTTCCTTCCGCAACTACACCGTCCAGGACGGTCTGCAGAGCAACGAGTTCAACAGTTCGGCATTCGGACGGGATGCGCGCGGGCGGCTCTATTTTGGGGGCGTACGCGGTCTCACCGTCTTCGATCCCGCCCAGCTCCGGCTGGATCCGTACGCGCCTCCGATCGCCATCACCTCGCTCACCCTCCAGGATGGGACGCCGGCGAGCCCTGACCATACTGCCAATAGTCTGACTGAGCTGACGCTCGCGTATCCGCGGAATTCATTCGATGTGAGATTCTCTGCAATGAGCTTCGCACAGGAAAACGCCAACCGCTACTCCTACATGCTCGAGGGTTTCGACAAGTCCTGGCGCGACTCGGGCTCGGATCGGCAGGCCAGCTATACAAATCTACCCGGCGGCACGTACGTGCTGCGCGTCCGGGCCAGCAATGCGGATGGAGTATGGAATGAGCAGGGCCGCGCCGTCACGATCACCGTCATCCCGCCGTTCTGGCTGACCTGGCCTTTTGCCAGCGCGGCTTTGCTGGTGCTCGTCGCGATGGCGACATTGGGCTACCGCTGGCGGATGCGCGACGCGCGCCTCAAGCGCCTGGAACTCGAGCGCATCATCCACGATCGTACGCAGGAACTGAAGCGGCAGAATCGTGACCTGGAAGCGCTGTATGCAGCCGATGCGCGCATGCTGCGGGTGCTAAGCCAGGAGGATGTCTTCCGCGCCCTGGTGGACGTGGCCATCGACGTGCTTCAAGCCGATAAGAGCGCCGTGCTGGAGCGCGCCGAAGGAGATGAGCGCTTCAGCGTGCGCGTGTCGCGCGGCTTCCAATCCGCCGCGGATGATCCGGTGACATTTGCGGGTACACAGCATCGAATCCTGCGCGAGGTGGCGGCTGGTGCGCCGCGGCTCTACAGCGACACTCCGCAGGACGATGCCTGGAAACGCCAGCCGCGCGCACTGGTCGACTTGATGGCTGCAGAGGGCGTTCGCTCAATCCTCTACATTCCGATTCTCGTTCAGGAGGCCGTTGTGGGCGTTCTCAACGTTTCCTCGTCTTCCCCCAGGGCATTCAACGAAGACCGCCAGCGGCTGTTCACATCCCTGGTGCAGCGCGCGGCGCTCTCCATCGAGAACAGCCAGCTGTTCGAGCAGACGCGGCAAATGGCGATCCTGGAGGAGCGTAACCGGCTGGCGCAGGAATTGCACGACAGCGCCAAGCAAAAGGCATTCGCCGCCCTGGCGCAGCTCGGCGCAGCCAAGAAGCTCGCCAAACAGGATCTTAAGAGCGCCACAGCCCGATTGGCCGAGGCTGAAGACATAGTCTCGGAGGTGATCCACGATCTGGCCTACTTCATCCAGGGTTCATATCCCAAGGACCTTGAGGAGAAAGGTTTCGTCGAATCCCTGCGGAGCTACGCGTATGCCTGGCAGACGCGATCGGCCATTCCCTTACGGCTCACAATACACGGGGAGCGCCGCCTGCCTTTGCCTGTCGAGCAGCTCTTGTACCGGATCGTTCAGGAGGGCATGTCGAACATCGCGCGCCACAGTGGCGCGACGGAAGCCAGCATTGGCATTACCTACGGTGACCGCGATCTCCAGATCGAGATCATCGACAACGGCCGGGGCTTCGATGAGAGCCGCACCAATGGCGGCCTCGGCCTCCGACTGATCCATGAGCGACTACAGAGCCTGGGCGGCGAGGTAGAGATCGCGAGTCGGCCCGGGGGCGGCACTCACCTCAGCATCCGTACGCCGATAAATGGAACCCATTGAGAGAGCATACATGAGAGAGAACATTTCGGTCCTTATCGTCGACGACCACGAAATTGTGCGCAAAGGCATCCGCGCTTACCTTGAGAGCACCGCGGAGTTCGCGGTTGTTGGCGAGGCAAGTTCCGGAAAGGAAGCGCTGCGACTCGCCGCCGACTTGGTGCCGGACGTCGTGCTGATGGACCTGATCATGCCGGATATGGATGGTATCAAGACCACGCGCGAGATCAAGAGGATCAGCCCGCGCAGCCAGGTGGTCGTACTTACCTCCTTTCATGAAGATATCCACATCTTCCCCGCCTTGAAGGCGGGAGCCATTTCGTATATTCTCAAAGATGTAAAGATGGAAGACCTTGCTGAGGCCTTGCAGCGGGCTGCGCGCCGCGAAGTCACCTTCCACCCTCTGGTCGCGGACCGCGTGCTCCGCAGCATCCGCGGCGAAGACCCGATGGAAGACCTCCAATACGTGGAGCTAACAGATCGCGAAATGGAGATTCTGCGCTTGATCGCCAATGCCCAGAGCAACAGCCAGATCGCCGAGAAGCTGTTTATCAGCGAGAACACCGTCAAGGGCTACGTGAGCAATATCCTCAGCAAGCTGCACCTGGTTGACCGCACTCAGGCGGCGGTATACGCGTGGCAGAAGGGCCTGGTCCACAGATCGGATTAGCCGCGTGGCCGCCGGAGATCGAATCCTGACTCTGGCTGTCATATAATGCGGCTCATGGAGAAAACAGAAGCGGCCCGCAAGCATGGGCGCCATCTCGTGATCGGTTTCCGCCAAATCGCCTCAAGCTAGGAGCCAAGATGTTGAAGAGACTGCTCGTAGGACTGCCTGCGGCTGCCTTGATCGTCGCCTGCGCCTTTCTGCCCGCGCAGCTGATGCCCAAGACGAGCCCCACGGCGCCGCCCACCGACTTGCCGCTCCTGGAGCCCGACTCCAACAAGCTGCGACAGGCAATGGATAGTGGTGAGGCCTCCGCTCTCATCGACCTTTCGCATGAGGGTTACCAGGGTGAAATGTACAAGCCCGGCGTGCAGAAATACACCGTAGATATTCAGGCCGCTCAGAAGGTCGACTTGAGCATCGGTTGGTGCGCCAAGACAAAAGCCATCATGGAAGACAACAAGGCCCATTTCGACGGAAGCATAGCGATCAACGATCACGTCATCGGGCTGGATGGGCTGGTTTCCAACACGTGGGACATGCCGGCTGGCCAAAATCCCGATGCCCCAGAGGGCCTCAAGTGCTTCTCGTATGACATCCTGGCATCCCAATGGCCGCCCGGCAAGTACCATATCACCGAAACCTACTCATTTGACGCCCCTGTAAACGATGGCTACGGCAAGTACGCGGCAGGCACGTACATCCTCGATTATGAGGTGACCGTCACCGCCGGAGGTTTGTCTTCGTAGGCCGGACAGAATTCATGCCCTGCGCCGCGGGCTAACCAGCAGAGACGCCCCTCTGCGCGTTTCTGGCTCATATTCGCGTCCTCCAGCCTTTGCGCGAAACGCTGGTCTCCCGCAAGGACATATCGGCTCCCTGAGTTCCGAACAAGCCGTGCTAGAATAGTTTGTTACATCTCATATCCAGATTCTCCGGATGGAGTGTCGGGTGCACCGTTTGGTTCCTGATCTCATCGTCGAGAATTATCGGGCGGGCAACATGCGGGGGTCATTCAAGGCTGCCAGCCTCTTCCTGGATATTTCCGGTTTCTCATCCATGACGGATGCCCTGATGGGCCAGGGGCGCGGCGGGGCCGAGATCCTCGCCATAACCATGAGGGCTGTCTTCGACCCTCTTGTGGAGGCCATATTCGCCCACGCAGGCTTCATCGTGGGCTACGCGGGCGATTCCATCAGCGCCCTTTTCCCTGCTGAGGCAGATCCATCGTCGGCGGCGCGTCGGGCCCTGGCAGCAGCCCACACGGCTCGGAGCGCCCTGGAAAAGAAGCACCGTTTCGAGACGCCTTTTGGCACCTTCAATGTCGCAGCCAAGATAGGGCTGGGGATGGGCTCGGTCGAGTGGGGCATCATTGCCTCGCAACAAGGCGACCGGGCTGTGTATTACTTTCGAGGAGACGCGGTGGATGCGGCCTCACGCGCCGAACATGAAGCGGGGCGAGCCGAGGTGCTGCTCACGCAGCCGCTCCATGAACATCTTGGGGCCACAATTGACTCAAAGCCGATATTTGACTTGCACTCTCTGGGCCGCGTGAACGGCCAGCTCCCTGCCCCAGAGCCGATCAGCTTGCCGCCGGTGGATCCATCTGCCAGCTCCCCCTTCGTCGGCTCCGCCCTCATTACCCAGGATCTGCAGGGTGAGTTTCGACAGACCGTTCACCTGTTCATGCGCGTCCCGGATCTGCCGGACGAGCAGCTACAGCGCTTCATGACGGGTTTCTTCGATGTGCAGACGCGCTACGGCGGCATGATTGACCGGATCGATTTTGGCGACAAAGGCTGCAGTCTGAACGTCGCCTGGGGTGCGCCCATCGCGCGCGAGAACGATATCGACCGGGCGCTCAACTTCATGCTCGATCTGCGCACCATCTCCGGCTTTCCAGTCACTGCGGGCATCACCTACTACGGCTCGTACGCTGGCTATATAGGCGGCCGACTCTACGAGACGTACACCACCTACGGCTGGGGGATCAGCCTTGCGGCCCGGTTCATGACCGATGCCCCGGACGGAGAGATCTGGACGGACGAACGCATCACGCAGCGGGTGAAAGAACGCTTCGAGTTCGATTTCATCGGAGAACGCGGCTTCAAGGGATTCGCCCAGAAACAGAAGGTCTACCGCCTGTACGGCCGCAAGTCGGGCACGGATCTCCTTTTTCGCGGAAGAATGGTCGGGCGTGACGCCGAGCTGCAGGCCCTCGTTGATTTTGTCCAGCCGCTCTGGATCGGCAAATACGCGGGTGTGCTCGGCATCTGGGGCGAAGGTGGCATGGGAAAAACCCGCCTGGTCCATGAGTTCATGCGATCACCGGATATGCAGCAACGCCACTGCCTTTGGGCGATCTGCCAGACAGACGAGATCCTGCGCCGCTCACTCAATCCCTTCCGGTACTGGCTTCTGCAGTACTTCGAAATCCTTCCCGGACAGGACGGCAGCATCCGCCTGCGGAAGTTCATGACAAAGCTGGATGATCTCATCGCCGCCACCAGCACGGCCCCTCTTGCTGCGGAGCTCAAGCACGCCCGCCCGTTCCTGGCTCGCCTGGTCGACCTTGAATGGCCCGACTCCCTTTATGAGCAACTGGATGCTCAGGGCCGTTACGACAACACCATCCTGGCCTTGATCTCGCTCGTCAAGGCGGAAAGCCTCCGTCAGCCGCTCATCCTTTTTGTTGAGGACGCCCAGTATCTGGATGAGGATTCCAAGGCTCTGATTCCGCGGCTCAAGCGGGCCCTCTCGTCCGATCCAGTTGCGTATCCCGTTGCCATCCTGATGACAACCCGCTGGGAGGGGACGCGCGTGCTGCTCGAAGACGGACTGGTTGACCGCGACGTGGATCTCAGCGCTCTGCGCGACGAATCGGTGGCAGACATGGCCCGCGAAGTGCTGGGGCAGGTCGCAACGACCCAGCTCGTGTCCGTGGTGAACGAACGCGCGCAGGGAAATCCGTTCTATACCGAACAGATCCTCCACTACCTTCAGGAGCAGGAGCTGCTGCAGCAGGATTCGACTGGCACGCTCCAGCTGAAAGTTGCGGCTCAGGCAACAGCACTTCCCGTCGACATCAGCGCCATGCTGGTATCAAGGCTGGACAAATTGCCCGGGCCCGTAAAAGACGTTGTTCAGGCTGCGTCCGTCTTGGGGCGCGTTTTCGACATTTCCGTCCTGCGGCGGATGCTGGACCGCGCCGACTCGCTTCAAAACGAGATCGCCGTAGCGGAGCAGGCCGCGGTCTGGTCGCCTCTAAATGAGACGCGCTTCATCTTCAATCATGACCTCCTGCGAGATGTGGCGTACCAAATGCAACTTGAATCCAGACGCAAGGAATTGCACGCGCGGGCCTTTGAGGCGTTGCGAGAACTTACCGAGGGTGACCGCCACCGCCACAACGGCGCCCTTGCCTACCACAGCGAGCAGGCGGGTTTGCTCAGCGAGGCGCGTCGCTACCTGAGCCTTGCCGGTGATGCGGCCCGCGATGGATACCATAATGCCCAGGCGCTGGACTTCTATCGGCGTGCGCTGGCGCTGCAACCCGGAACGGACCTCAAGGATCTCTACTGCCTTCACCGTGAGTGCGAGAAGATCCTGGCCGAGTTGGGCCGCATCGAAGAACGCGGGCGTGAGATCGATGCGCTGCAGGTGCTGGCCGATTCGAGCGGTGAGGCCGGCGACCAGGCTGAGGTCGCCTTGCTCAGGTCCCGTCTGTCGTACTCAACCGGACGGTATGAGGAATCGGCAGAGTCGGCCAGACGGGCGAAGGATCTTGCGCTTGGCGCGGGTCGATTTGACATTGCCATCGGCGCCTATTGGAGCCTGCTGGATGGCTTCTATGCGCGCGGCATGTACAAGGATGCGATCGAACACGGTGAGGCCGGCATCAACCTTTCGCGCAAGCAGGCCGCACTTCTGGATGAGGCCTCCATCATGAACACGCTCGGCCTGGTGGTGCTGGAAATGAAGAATCCTTCAGCCGCCCGCGCCTACTTTGAGCAAAGCTTATCCATCTTCAGGAATCAGGACAATGTACGGGGTGTCTCCAAAGTCCTCGCAAACTTGGGAACGGTTGCGGGATACCAGGGTCACTATGGCACCGCGCTGGCATACTACGAGCAGTCTCTGCGGCTGACACACGAAATCGGTTCCCGCAGCGGAGAATGCGCACGCCTGGGGAACATGGGCTGGCTCAGCGGCCTGCTGGGCGACTATCGGAAGGCACAATCTTATGTGGAACAGAGCCTGCAGATTGCCCGGGAGATCGGCGACCGGCGGACCGAGATCTATTCCTTGATCAACCTGAGTTCCCACGAGGGCGCAGTCGGGGACCTTGGCTCGGCGATCCAACACGCCGAGCAAGGGCTCGCGCTGGCGCGCTCTTACGACGATCGCAGCGCGCAAGCGTGGGCCCTCACCTACCTGGGGCACGGACTCTTGGAATCTGGGCTCCTGGAACCGGCGCGCGCGGCATACGAGGAAGCCTTGAAGATCCGTCGTGAACTGGACCAAGCCACGCTGGCCACAGAACCCGCGGCTGGTCTGGCGCGTATTGCCTTGTCCGGGGACGACCCGGCCTCGGCGGAGCAGCACGTCAACTCCATCCTGACTCAGCTTGATCAGGACGGCTCGTTGGAAGGAACCGATCAGCCGCTGCGGGTCTACCTAAGCTGCTATCTCGTGTTGCTCGGGATTGGCCATCCGCGTTGCACCGGGATACTCAATATCGCGCACGACATGCTCAAGACACGCGCGAACGGAATCTCCGATCCGCTTGTGCGGCAGGTCTTTCTGGAGGAGATCAGCTACAACCGCGAGATCATGGCGCTATGGCGCCAGCGCCATGGAGATCAGAGGGTTACGTGATGCCGATCGCTGGATCACCCGAGGAAAGATGCAGCCACAGCTTCTTGCCCCGCTTCACGGGCTTGCGCGCAGGACGCCGGAGCCCCGAGTTGCCGTGCAGGATGACTTTCTTTCCGGCGTGATATGGCATCCAGACACCGTACCCTGCGCGTTTGGCATACCTGCCGGATGGGCCTTTCACGCCAAAGTTGTTGATCCACCGGATCGGCCGGCCGTGCGCATCTTTCCGTGGCAGGTCCTTGACGCTGAGCTTCACCACTGTGTACTTGACGACCCGGCCGAAATCCAGGCGGATCTCCTGCTCGGACGGAGCGGCCCTGCCCACAATGAAGACACGATGATCGATAGTCGAAACTTTGCCTTTGATCACAGTCTTGCCGACAATACGCTTTGCCATTTGGACTCCTTCCTTTGGCAAACTGCTCACCCCGTCTCGTACTATCTGCGCTTATTGTAGTCCGAATTGTCTTGGGCAGCGGTCCGCATTCGCGGATCCCTGCCCAACTTCTGCAGACCATGATTGGCCCACGGCACTGGCGTTGCCAGTTGGTTCTTGCTCCTGGCCGCTTGACCGAGACTCCCTCCGCGGGTATCATATTGGGCGCGATCCAGCGGGTGTAGTTCAGTGGTAGAACGCTTGCTTCCCAAGCAAGATATCGTGGGTTCGAATCCCATCACCCGCTCACTCGGGCCGAGGCCATAAGCGCCTCGGCCCGTGCGTTTCGGATAGCCCGACTCGACGTCCCAGCCAGCCGTCTTTCTGCAATCCTGCTGTTATGGTGCCCAGGGGAGCCATAAGTACAATCGCCCACAGAGGTGATGCGGGTGCCCAGCAAGGGCAGGATTCTGCATGTCGAAGACAACTCCGATAACCGGAGGCTGGTACGCCGCGTCCTGGAGGCCGAGGGTTATGAGGTCGTCGAGGCCGGGAATGGGACCCAGGCACTCGAGTACCTGAACACCCAGCACATCGATCTGGCGTTGATGGACATCAACATGCCGGACATCGACGGGTATACGCTGGCCACGCGTATCCGCTCCACCCCCAAGCTGGCCGGGCTTCCGATCCTCGCCATGACGGCGAACGTTATGCGGGGAGACCGTGAGCGCTCTCTTCAGGCGGGCTGCGACGGCTATATCCAGAAGCCCATCGACATCGACATTCTCTCCATGCAACTCGAGCGGTACTTGAGGAGGAACGGCCGTGGCTAGGGTAACCAGGCGACGGACCGCTCCGCGCAAGCGCGTTAGTCCCATTCCGCGCGACGCCGCCGTGCTTGTCGTTGAAGACAATGTATCCAATTTTGTCCTGGTCGCCCGCATGTTGGGCTACCTGGGCGTTCATTGTGAATGGAAGACCTCCGGCTACGAGGTCCTTGAGTACGCCGATGCGCTGCCGCGCGTCGATCTGGTGCTGATGGATATCCGCCTCCCCTACGAGAACGGTTTCGGGGCCGGCCAGAAGCTGCGGACATCTCCGCGATTCAAATCCGTCCCGATTGTGGCGGTGAGTGCGGAGAGCAACAAGGCTCAGATGGAGAAGGCCAAAGCCGCGGGGTTCAACGGATTCCTGGGCAAGCCACTGGATCCGGATCGATTCCCGGACCAGATTCGCCGCATCCTCGGCGGCGAACAAGTATGGGAACTGGGGTAGTCAACCATGATCAATGCTGAACGTACGGCAGAAACGACGCCTGGCGCCGTCACGCCCCTCAGGGGAGGTCTGGCAGGGACCCTGGTTCGTACCCTCCTGCTCTTTACCTTCATCCCGCTGGCATTGATGGGCGGTGCCGCTTATCTGCGCACGCGCGATTTGCTGCGCAATCAGGCGGCGGGCCAGATGAGCGCCCAGATCCTCAACCAGGTCGAGAGCGTGAATCTCGCGGCCAAGACCAAGCAGATCCGCCTGGACCGTCTAGTGCGCGCCCCGGACTTCGCGACTGCCGCCAATCGGGCGCTCCCAGGCAACGCCGGCAGCGGAATCGACGGCCCGCGCCAACAAGTGAACGAGCTCGTGAAATCCATCAGTGCAGAAGGGGGCCGCGCCACCTTTAACCAGTACTTCCTTATGGATTCCAATGGCAGGATCGCGCTGGCCAGTCGCCCGGACTGGGAAGGCGTGAGTCTCTCCAATAGTGAGTACTACTCCGAGATCGCCCCCGGCGACCACGTTTCCTACGCTCTGGCAGAGCTCGCCCCACTTTATCCAGGTCAGATGGTGCTCGTAACAATGTCGCAAGTCCGTGGTGCTGCGGGATCGCCTGCTGGGGTCATGGTCGGCATAACTGAGTCACCGGAGCTGGAGGACATCCTATCCACCATGGCGGCCACCGGCGCCGGAGCCGAGGCAATGTTCGTGACTGCCGACGGCGATCTGGTGGGAACCGATCCGTACACAAATCAGATGACCTCTGTGGTATTGCCGCCAGACCAATTGGCAACGATCACCGGTGCGCTTGACAAAATGATGGGACAACCGGATGCCGCCCCTGCTGCGGTCTCATATTCAAACCAGGACGGCACGCCGTATTTCGGCCAGGTTCTGTGGCTGGACAGCATTCACACAGGCATCTTGTATACGATCGCGGAGAAGAGCGTTTTTGGCGCCCTCAGCAGCCTGATTCCATTCACGGTCGCTATCATCCTGGCTTCCCTTGCTGCCATGGCCCTCGTGCTTACCATTGGTGCCCAGCGCGTTTTTCGTCCATTGGTTACACTCGCGGAGATCACGCAGAAGTTCTCTGCGGGCGATTTTGCCCAGCGCGCGGTGGTACGCACGCGTGACGAGATCGGCCTGTTGGCCCAATCCTTCAATCATATGGCCGGGGAACTCTCCACGCTGTACCGCTCGCTGGAAGAGCGTGTCGAGGAGCGTACCCGTCAGATCCGCACGGCTGCTGAGGTAGCCGAGCGCATCACGTCTACATCCAACCTGGGCGAACTGCTCAACCGGACGGCACAGCTCCTGATCGAACAGTTCAATTACTACCAGGCATCCATTTTCCTGGTCGATCGCGCGCGCCGCTTCGCCGTACTGCGTGCCTCCAGCGGACCCGCGGCAGCCGACATGATGGCCCGCGGTCACCGCCTGGAAGTTGGCTCCGCCTCCATCATCGGCTGGGTGACTGCCCACAACCAGCCGCGCATCGCGGCCAACGTTACGGACGACCCGATGCATTTCCGCAACGAACTTCTGCCAGACACCAAGTCCGAAGCCGGCATTCCGATCCGGGCCGGTAACGCGGTGCTCGGGGCCATCGACGTGCAGAGCACCGAGGCGAACGCCTTCGAGCCCGAGACCGTCATCATGCTCCAGACGCTGGCGAACCAGATCGCCGCGGCCATGCAGAACATCACACTTGCAGAGGCCAGCCAGACCAATGTGCAGGAGATCGATCGGCTATACCGCGCCAGTCGCAGCATCATCGGCGCCAATTCCCGGCAGCAAGTGCTCGAGCGCGCGGCGGAACTCGTGGGAGAGGGAAGCTATCCTGCGATCCTCGTAACCGTTGAGGGTGAAGTGCTGGAGCTTCAGGGACGCGGCGGGCTGCAGAACCCGGAGCTAGCAGCACTGGTCGGCGCGCTTTCCCGACTTGAGAACCACATGCCGGAGGTTAGCCGGTACGTCAGCGGCGGGCCGGTGATAGCCGAGACCACCTCGCTGGGTTTGCCATTACCACTACTCGAGTTCACCCGGCAGGTCGGCTATCGTGCCGTCGGATTCCTGCCCGTAAACAGCAAGGAGAGGCTGACGGCCATCGTCATCGTAGGCAGCCCCACGCGTGTCCTGAGTAGTGCACTGATCGAACCGTACGCGAGCATGGCGGAGCTCGTGGGATTGACGCTGGACAGGCTGATGGAAACGGAGCAGATGCAGCACCGCCTTAGCGAACGCGATTCCCTCAGCAGGATCGGCCAAGCGGTCACGCGCTCCTCCGAGGATCTGGGGACTTTCTTTGCGGAGCTGCACACCCAGGTTCGCCGCAACATTGGCGATCACGCCTTTGTGGTCGCCCTCTATGACGCGGCCAATGAGACCATTAGCATCCCCTACGCATTCCAGGAAGGACGTGTCGAGAAGATCGAAAGCTTCCCTCTAGGCGAGGGACTTACATCCATCCTAATCCGCTCGGGGCGTCCCCTGCTGCTCGCCGAGGACGTTGAACGCCAGGCGGCGAAACTCGGCGCCAAAGTGGTGGGCCGACCGGCCCGCTCCTGGATGGGCGCGCCGATGATGTTGCAGGACAAACCTATCGGCGCGTTGATCGTCCAGGACCTGGAACACGAACACGTATTTGACGATCAGGACCTGAGCTTCTTCATTGAGCTGGCCGCGCAGGTGTCAGCGGTCGTGCAGACTGCCCAACTGCTGGATCAGAGCCGCCGTCATGCTTTCCAATTGGAGACTGCCGCCGAGATCGCCAGAGACATGAGCGGATCGCTCAATCTGGATGAGCTGCTCCAGAAGGCAGTTGGCTATCTGCGCGAGCGGCTGGGCTTCTATCACGCTTCCATATTCCTGCTTGATTCCAAGCGGGAGTACGCGGTCATTCGTGAGGCCACCGGTGAGGCAGGTGCTCAGCTTAAGCGCTCAGGTCACAAGCTCGCCGTGAACTCACGCTCCATTGTGGGCTACGTTGCCGGCCGCGGAGAACCTCTCATCGTGAGCGACACGACCAAGGATTCTACTTACTACGCCAACCCGCTCCTGCCAGACACGCGGTCAGAGGCAGCCATCCCGCTTCGTGTCGGTGAGCGCATTGTGGGCGTTATGGACGTGCAAAGCGCGCACCCATTTGCGTTCCAGCCGGACGACGTCCGCACGCTGCAGATTCTCGCGGATCAATTGGCCGTTGCAGTGGTCAATTCAGAGCTCTTCGCAGAGACGCAAGAGCACTTGTCGCAGCACCGCCTTTTGCACCACATTACTACCTCGGCTGCCTCCGGTACAACGCTGGATGAGGCGCTGGAGAGCGCCGTGAGCGGCTTGCAGGTGACGCTGGGCGGTGATCGCGTCAGCATTCTACTGTTGGACCGCGAGAACCGCCGGCTTGAGATCCGTGCAGCCGTGGGTTACTCAGACGAGATCTTCCACCTGCGCATTCCGGTGGGCAGTGGCGTCACCGGATGGACCGCGGCTCACGGTCGTGCGCTCCGCGTCGACGACGTGCTGGCGGACTCGCGCTATATCGAGGGCAGTTCCAATACCCGGTCCGAGTTGGCGGTCCCACTGATCTATCGAAACGAGGTCCTGGGCGTGCTCAACGTCGAAAGCGAAGAGCCGGCGGCGTACACGCCAAACGATGAAGAGATGCTTGCCACGTTGGCTGGAAGTCTTGCAGCCGTGATCGCGAACGCCCGCCTGCTCGAGCAGGTGCGTGCCCAGGCTGAACGCGAGCGCATGCTGTTCGAGGTCACAGGCAAGATCCGCCGCGCTCCAGATATTCAATCCATCCTCGCCACCACGGCCAGCGAATTGACGCGCGTGGTCGGTGCGAGGCGGGCCGAGATCAAAGTTTCCACCGAAGGCACCAATGGGGAGGCGAAGAAAGAAGAATGATCAACGCGCTGATTGCCTGGTTCCGTTCGGTGTTCGCTGCGCCCTCGGCTGCCAATCCGGCGACCGGCTGGCGCGGCCCGCTCGTCAGGCTCCTTTTGACAGGTGCCTTGCTTGTCGGCCTGCTCTCCCTGGCTCCGGCTTTCGCCGTGAGCACAGGCATGGGCGCAGCCGTGGCGATCGGCACCCTGTACGTAGTGCTCGGCGCGATCCTGGTGCTGCGGGCGAAGTATCGGCTTCAGTTGCTTGGCCTGATCACCCTCGTCTTCACCCTTGGGTTGGCGGCCCTGCTGAATTCGGGGAATCCTTCCAGCGCCATCTTCTACTTCCTTCTGTGCATCGTCTTTGCCACCCTCATCTGGTCGTTATTCGCAGGTGTGGCGGTGGCCGCGATCGCGCTGCTGACCCTGGGTTTGGCCGGCATATGGATGCAGTTCGGCGGGCTCACGGTGAACGGCGTGCTGATCCACCCTGCCCCGCTGGCGGAATGGATCAGCTCGGTCTCGGCGATCATGATCGCCGCCATTGCGGTCATCGCCGGTTTCCAGCAAATACAACGGGAGTTCACGAAGGCCGAAAAGACTGCGAACGAGTCGGCCTCCGCACTGCAAGCCGAGCGTGCCAATTTGGAGGAGCGCGTCGATGCCCGAACCGTGCAATGGCGGGCGGTGCTGGAAGTGGGCCGCATCGCCAGCTCCATCCACGATCCTGAGGAACTGACCGCCCGTGTAGTGGATTTGATCTCCGACCGCTTTGGCTACTACTACGCGGCGATCTTTCTGCTCAATGAAGCCGGCGACTCGGCAGTACTGCACAGTGCCACCGGCGAAGCCGGCCGGCTCCTCAAGGAAAATCGCCATGCCCTCCCGGTTTCTGGAAGGAGCATGGTGGGAACCGCCATCACGAGCCGAGAGCCGAGGATCGCACTTGACACGGATGCAGAGGCGGTACGCTTCGCCAACCCTTTGCTTCCCTACACGCGGTCGGAAATCGCAGTACCGCTGGTCTCCGGTGATCGCGTGATCGGGGCGCTGGATGTGCAATCTACGAGCCCCGGGGCCTTCGGACAACCTGAAATTGACACGCTTCAAGGCATGGCCAATCTTGTTGCCATCGCATTCGAGAATGCCCGCTTGTATCAGCAATCCAGTCGCAGCCTTGATGAGCTCGAGGCCGTCCAGCGGCAGTACATTGTCAGCGCTTGGCAACCTCTTTCGGACCGCCACGATCTCGCTTACAGCTTGGGCGAGGATGAGCTTCCGTCTGAGTCGCCCAGGATTGAAGTTCCCCTTTCTCTGCGCGACCAGATCATCGGCGAGATCAATCTTTCCTCCGAATCGGACTGGACGCCCGAGCAGCGCAACCTCGTGGAGGCCATCGCCACGCAGGCTTCCCTGGCGCTTGAAAATGCCCGCCTGGTGGAGGCGACGCAATCCACGGCCCAGCGCGAGCATCTGCTCGCAGAGATCACCGGCAAGGTGTGGTCATCTGCATCCCGCGAGGGCATCCTGCAGACCGCCATTGGAGAGCTTGGTCGGGCGATGGGAGCGGAACACGCGGTGATCCAGCTGAGCACGGAGGGCGCCATCCATCCGGAACTGGCATTCGCCTATTCGCCGCAATCGATTCGGCCGACGCAGCCTGAACCGGGCGATCCGCAACCGGGCAGCTTGCGTGTTCCTTTGGAGTTCCGAGGACAAGCTATAGGCTCCATCTCAATCGCCCGCCCGGCAACCGGGGCTTGGACCGAACCAGACCGCGACCTGGCGCAGAAGACCGCTGACCAGGTTGCCCTGGCGCTGGAGAACGTGCGGCTGCTCGAAGAAACACGTGAACGCGCAGCCCAGGAACAGATGCTCAGCGAATTCTCGGCCCACCTCAGCCAATCGGTGGACCTTGACACTCTGCTCCAGACCGCCGTCCGCGAACTGGCGAAGCTGTCCGAGGTGTCATCCGCATCGGTCTTCTTGACGCCTTCGGCACCCTCGACCTCTGGAGAACCATCCTGATGGATGCTCGTGAACAACATGAATAGATCAGACACCCGGCCCATCTCCATCCTTGCCCAAGAGAAGCTATCTGAATATTTGACCGCGGCCCTGCGCCCGGTGCCCCTTTTAGCTGGACTCACCGGAGTCGGCCTCTTCGTGATCTATGTCATGGGCGCCGTGGGCGTACTCGAAAGACTCGGCTGGCAGCTCCTCATTGCCGGCGTCATGATGCTCATCATTGCCGTACTCCACCGCGCTGTGCTGCGCGTGGCCCAACGGGGCGAGGGCGCCCGCGCGTATGTCTACCACGCACTCATCACCGTCTTCGCGTCCATTGGTCTTGCGTTGTTGTGGGAAGGCGCTGCGCCTGTGGCAATCCTCATCGCCTGGCTGGCGCCGGCCATATGCATTCCGGCAAGAGTCCCGCGCCGTCTATACGCGGGATCGATACTCCTTAGTCTTGTAGCCACCCTGGTGGCATTGTGGCTGGCAGGTCGGCCACTGCTTCCGCGCCTCGCCGCCGGATCGTCGGGGAGCGTCGCGGCCCTGTTGCTTGTTGCCAGTATGGTGATCCTGTTTGCCATGCTGGTGTTGGCGACACAAGCCATCCGCTACCGGGCGCTTGAAACGCGCCTCGTCGGTACCCTCGTGCCGATCATCGCCGTGCCGATTCTTCTCACGACCACCATCGCCGCGTACAACGCCTTCACGACTAGCCAGCAGCAGTTCGTGAATACGCTGCAGGCAGTCTCCTCGCTTAAGCGAAGCCAATTGGACACCCTGGCGCGGGGCCTGTTTCAGGATATCAGCACGATCCAGGAAGGCTCACAGGGAGCCCCAAGTATCCTTTATGTGCTCCGCCATCCGGGCCAAGACGACGCGCAATACCGGTTGAGCGCTTCTACGGCAGCCACACAGATCCGCAACGTGATCGTGCTTCACCCGAGCAGCGACTATGACGAGGTCCTGGTCATTGACAAGGCTGGCAACACCGTTCTTTCAACCTACCTGCTCAACCAGGGTCTCAACTTCGGCGATCAGGATTTTTTCCAACACGGCCTGGCTGAGCCCACCGCCCGCTTCATCCAGTACCCGGGCAACCAGAACGCGTCCGGTGAGTTCAGGCTCGTCGTGGCGGCGCCCTTCCATGGTGATACCCCGGATGAGGTGCTCGGCGTGGTCGTGGGCGTTGCTCGGCCGGATGCGGTCTACAACATTCTGCAGCCCGCGCCGGGGCTTGAGAATGTGACCACGTCTGTCCTCAGCACGGACCTGCGCCCAGTATCTACGCTCGAGCCCGCGCGTCACCCTTTGGACGTGAGCGGGATCAGCGCCGCAATGGCAAATGGCGCCGGCAGCGGAAGTGGATCCTTCAGAAATGCTGCTGGTATTCCCGTCCTGGGCTACTACGAATGGGATCCTACCCTCGCAACTGTCCTGGTGTCCGAAATCCCGCAAGCCGCGGCGCGAGCCCGATCGCTAGCAGCGGTACTTGCAAGCGGCCTGGTGGGATTGTTGACAATCATTATCGCGAGCATTGCTGTGCTCTCGGCCGCCCGTGCCATCAGTGAACCGGTCACCGGTTTGGCACAAGCGGCGGAGCAGCTGGCCTCCGGTCAGTTGGCTACCCGCGCGTATTCCGACCGGGAAGATGAGATCGGACGTCTGGCGGAATCCTTCAACAGCATGGCCAATCAGCTCCAATCCGTCATTGGCAACCTGGAGGCCAGGGTGGCCGACCGCACGCGCGCGCTGGAGGCGCAGAGCTTGCGACTCCGGACTGCCGCGGAAGTGGCCCGCGATGCATCACTTGCGCCGACACTGGATGAGCTTCTTTCACGGGCCGCGCAATTGGTGCTTGAACGCTTTGGCGTCGACCATGCTGGCATCTATTTGCTCGACGAGAAGCGTCAGTTCGCTGTTCTGCAGGCCGCACCGGGCACAGCTGGTGCGCAAATGCTGCAGGCCAACTACCGTGTCTTCGTCGGCGACACCAATGCCGTTGGACAGGCTGCTGAAACAGGCGAGGCCCAGCTTTTCTTGAAGCCAGGACACGGGGAAACCGTCATCGGGGATCCGTTCCACTTGAACACCCGGGCTCAACTGACCCTTCCCCTCCGAACCAACGAGGGCCTCATTGGCCTGCTCGACCTGCAGAGCAATCAGGCGAACGCCTTCACGGCCGCAGACACCGCAGTAATTCAAGTGCTTGCGGATCAGCTGGCAGCTTCCATCGAGCGCGGCCGATTGCTGCGCCAGGTGCAGGACCGACTGGGTTTGCTGGAGCAGACATACAAACGATTTACCGAAGAGTCCTGGGGAGCATATACTCAAAACCGGCCGCAGGCCCTTGGCTACACCTACGACAATGTCAGAATGGAACCAGTCAGCGCGATCCCGGTCGAGGTGCAGAAAGCGCTCTCTGCAAGCTCGGGGCTCGAGGCCCTTTCGGGCAATGGCTCTGATGGCGGTGGGCAGACAGCGTACATCCCGGTCCGCCTCAGAGGGCAGACCCTCGGCGTCATCAGTGCTAACTTTAGGCAGAGTCCGATCCCGCCCAAGACGTTGGCTCTGCTGGAGCAAGCTGCGTCGCGTTTAGGCACCGCCTTGGAGAATGTACGACTCCTTGAGGACTCGCTCCGGAGAGCCTCCAAGGAGCGCATGATCGGCGAGATCACAGCTCGCATCAGCTCCTCGATCAGCGTCCGTAACGTTCTCCAGACCGCCGTTGAGGAGCTCGGGCGCGCTCTGCCGGGCTCCGATGTCAGCATCAATTTCCGCCCCCAAGTTGCGGCGCCGGAGAAGGAAGGGCAGCCATGACGCAGGATACAGTGACCAATGTCCGGCTGGAGGCGCCCAGCGGTTGGCGCAGCCTGCGGACGCGCCTGATCGCCACCAGTATCATCGTTACGGCTCTCGCCATCGCTGCCATGGGCTTCTACGTGTACTACCGTGGGCAACAGGACACTAATACGCTGGCCAATTTGCTGGATACCAGCGTCCGCCAACAGGCGCAGGCAAACCTGACGGCGACCAGCAATGAACAAGTCGCGATCATCAATACCTTCTTCACCGACATGCGCCGGGATATCGCCGACGCAGGGGCTAGCGCTGGACAGGTGCTGTCCAGGCAGGCTGCGCTGGGCACCGGCACCTATTGGAATGCTGTCGATTCGCTGGTGCGCCTGCCCACGGGAAGCTGGGACAATCCCTCCGAAATAGATGCTGCATCCGTCTTCATTCCCGCCAAGAATGAGCTCAGCGATTCGCTTGCCGTCCAGGTTAACTCGCTGCGGTATCTTGACTTCGTCGTCCCTGGAAAGCTCCAGGCCAATCCCGATGCGGTGGCGCTGTATTTTGGCGGGCCGTCCGGCGAGACTGTGTATTATCCCAACATAGATCTGGCCAACATCGTTCCCCCGGACTTCGACGTGACACAGCGACCGTGGTACTTGGACGCCTCGCCGCTCAGAAATCCAAGTGCTCAGCCGGTGTGGTCGGAACCCTACCTGGATGCCGCCCTGCACGGCCTTGTTGTGACTACCAGTGTCCCCGTGCTCGATTCCGGCGGGCGATTCCGCGGTGTTATAGCCATGGACGTCCAGCTCGGCCGCATTGCCAACATCATCTCGAACGTTCGCGTGGGGCAGACGGGCTATGCCTTCCTCATCGATAAGAGTAAGCGCCTGATCGCCATGCCGGATGCCGGCTACTCTGATCTAGGCATCACCGCGGAGCAGGTGCCGCTTGGCGAAGTCCTCAGCGCGCCCGCGCTGGCCGCGGCGCTGCCTGACAGCATTCGCGTTGTGATGGACAAGATGGCAACGGGCCAGACCGGTGTGGACACGATCCAGGTGGGGGGCCGGGAACGATTTGCGGTCTACCAGCCGGTGCCCGAGGTAGGCTACAGCATGTTGATCGTTGTGCCATCCGATGAACTGCTCGGAGGCTCCGTCACGGCGCGCCAGGAGCTGATGCAATCCAGCGTTGGCACCACGCGCGTAAGCATCGCCCTGGTCATCCTGATCCTGCTTCTGGCATCCGTGGCCGCGGTGCTGTTTTCCAATACGATCACCGCACCGCTCGAGTCGCTGACGCAGGCCGCCCGCGAGATCACGGTTGGAAACCTGACAGCCCGGGCCCGCATCCGCAGCCGCGACGAATTCGGCTTGCTGGGCCAGGCCCTGGACGGCATGACGGATAACCTGCGTGCCATGGTGCGTTCGCTGGAAGACCGTGTGCGCGACCGCACGGCTGCCCTTTCCGAAGCCACTGCAGACGCAAACCGCCGTGCCTCGCAATTCGAAGCCATCACGCGCGTGACGCGGGCCATCAGTTCCATCCGCAATGTGAGTGAGCTTATGCCCGTGGTCACCTCAGTGATCAGCGAGGCATTCGGCTACTACCACGTGGGCATCTTCCTCAACGACGAGGCCACCCAGAACGCCTACCTGATCGCCGCCAATAGTGAAGGCGGGCGCCGCATGCTGGGCCGCCACCACAGTCTGAGGATAGGCGAGCAAGGCATCGTGGGCTTCGTGGCCGCTCGCGGCGAATCCCGCGTGGCCCGCAACGTGGGCGAAGACATCGTCTTCTTCAACAATCCCGATCTTCCGGAGACGCGTTCGGAAGCGGCCCTGCCTCTCCGCACCGGCAGCAAGATCGTCGGCGTGCTGGATGTGCAGAGCACTACCGAGGACGCCTTCAAGCCCGACGACATGCGCATCCTGGCGGTCCTCGCCGACCAGGTGAGCCTTGCTATCGAGAACACGCGGCTGTTTGAGGCCACACAGCGCTCGCTCACCGAGGCTGAGACGCTCTATCGCCAGTATGTCCGCGATGCATGGCGCCACTTCCAGCCAGAGGAAGAGGTTACGGGATTCCGTTTCACCTCCCGGGGGGCGATTCCGGTCCATACCAGCGGGAGCGACTCCACCGGCAGCTCCGACGGCATGAGGGTGCCTATCAAGCTGAGAGGCGAGGCCATCGGCGAACTTGTCGTGCACGGCACTTCCCCTGGTGGCATGAATCAGGATCAGCTCGATCTGATCCAGGCCGTTGCAGACCGGGTGGCGTTGTCCGTGGAGAACGCCAGGCTGTTCGATGAGACCAGCCGCCGTGCCGCTCGCGAGCGGTTGGTAACAGAGATCACGTCCAAGATCCGCAGCGTCAATGATCCCCAGGCCATGATGGCAACGGCCCTGGAGGAGTTGAAGAACGCCTTGGGCGCCTCGCGGGTACAGATTGTGCCTCAGGTGGTTGCAGAAGGCCGTGAAGACGCCGGCAACGCGGTTCCGCCACCAGCGCCGTCGGTATGACCAGCCTCGCCAGGGAAACGGAGCACTCATGAGCTACATCATCGCGGTCTCGAACGAAAAAGGGGGCGTCGCCAAGACCACGACGACCCTTTCATTGGGCGCTGTCCTGGCCGAGGCCGGACAAAGGGTGCTCGTCATGGACTTGGACCCGCAGGCCAACCTCACGCTCGCGCTCGGGATCGAGCCGGGGTACGCGGCCGTGACTTCGAGCCACATTTTGATCGAAGCGGCCTCGCTCAACGATGCCCGGCTGAAGACTGACATCGAGAACCTCGACCTCATTCCGTCTCACGCCAGCATCGAGAGCGCCGAACAGTTCCTCCCCGTTCGAAACCACTACACACTCAACATCCGCAGAGCATTCGAAGCGGCCGCCCCGCTCTCGTATGATTACGTTTTTCTGGATTGCCCCCCATTCCTGGGAGCCATAACCACCAACGCCTTGAGCGCAGCCGACCTGTTGATCATACCCACTCAAGCCGAGTACTTCTCTGCCTATGCCCTTCGGAACATGATGGCCCTCATACGCCGCGTCAGGCAGGAGAGTAATCCCGGCCTCGGCTATCGCATTTTGATCACGCTCCTGGATCGCCGCAATCGCACCCACCGAAGCATCCAGGAACAGTTGCAGAATACTTTCGGCGAGGGATTGTTCCGGACTGTCATTGAGATCGACACGAAACTGCGTGAGAGTCCCATTGCCGGAGTTCCCATCACACGCTACCGCCCCGGCGCGCGCGGCTCGCAACAATATCGCGAACTGGCTCAGGAGTTGACGGAATATGTCAAAGAGAAGTCTCGCCAAACGGCTTGAGAGCCTATTCGCGGACGTTACCCGCGAAGAGGCGACGGCCAAACCGAAGCTGCGGCGACCTCCGCGCATCACGGGGTTGCTTACGCCGCCTCCACCGGAGCCCGCCAAAAACGCTGCCGCGCCCTCGCCGGTTAGCCCTGGGCCGCTAGCCAGGCAGCTTGCGTCAGATCCGCCACCCGTGCAAAGTGTCCAGCCGACCGGCGAACGCACCGATGTGATTTCGCTCGCCTTCCAGCAGGACCCGAAGACCTGGGCCACGCTCCGCGTTGTAGATGAGAGTGCCTCGCGCACCTGGTCCGGCGAAGAGCAACTTCTGGTCAAGCAGGTTGCCGATCAGCTCTCGCTGGCGCTAGAGAACGCCCGCTTGTTCCAGGAGACCAAGCAGGCACAAGAGCGCCTGCAAAACCAGAACGAACGACTTTCAGCAGCCGCGGAGATCGGGCGTCTGGTTACGTCCAGCCTTGACCTCGATACGATCTTCAATCGGGCTGTCAATCTGTTGGGCGAGCGCTTCGGCTTCAGTCACGCGGCGGTGTACCTGGTCGAAGAGACCGGCTTCAACGTGGTGCTGCGCGAGGCGACAGGAGCCGCCGGCGCTGAGATGAAGGCGCGCGGCCATATCCTGCCCATCAATTCGAAGTCCCTCGTCGGCAAAGCCGCCTCAACGGGCGAACCCGTCGTCGTCCGCGACGTAGCATCGGATCCTACCTACCATCGCAATCCACTGCTCGGAGACACCCTGGCCGAGTGCGCCATCCCCCTCCGGGTCGGCAATCGCATCATCGGCGTCCTCGACATCCATTCCTCGACCGCGGGCGCGTTCCTGGCTGAGGACCTGAGCGTGCTGCAGATCCTTGGAGACCAGGTGGCGGTCGCAATCGACAACGCACGCTCCTATCAGCTGGCACAGCAGGCTGTCCGCGAGATGCGTGAGCTCGACCGGGTGAAGACCCAGTTCCTGGCCAACATGAGTCATGAATTGCGGACGCCGTTGAATTCCATCATCGGCTTCTCGCGCGTGATCCTGAAGGGCATCGATGGGCCCATCGCTGACCTCCAGCGCCAGGACCTCACGGCCATCTACAACTCGGGCCAGCATCTCCTTGGCTTGATCAATGACATGCTGGACCTGGCAAAGATCGAAGCCGGCAAGATGGATATGACCTTTGAGGAAACCGACGTTGCCGAGATCATCACGGCTGTCATGTCAACTGCGGATGGGCTGGTCAAAGACAAGCCCATCCGATTGACGCAGAGGCTCCCTGACCTTCTGCCGACGGTACGCGCCGATCCTATCCGTGTGCGGCAGGTTCTCCTCAACCTCTTGTCCAATGCCGCGAAGTTCACCGAAGAGGGTGAGATCATTGTCGAGGCAGCCAAGGAGCTCGATGCTGCGGGGATGGAACAGGTGGTCGTGCGAGTTACGGATACTGGCCCGGGAATTGCCGAGGCAGACCAGGCCAAGTTGTTCCAAGCGTTCTCGCAGGTGGACGATTCACCTACACGAAGGACGGGCGGGAGCGGCTTGGGCTTGTCGATCAGCCAGCAGCTGATTCAGCTTCAGGGCGGCCGCATCGGCGTCCAGAGCGAGGTCGGCAAGGGCAGCACGTTCTACTTCAGCCTGCCGGTCTACCAGGGCTTCATTGAGGCTGAGACTGCAAGCGCCACACGCGTGGTATTGGCGATCGATGACGATCCACAGGTGATTCGGCTTTACGAACGCTACCTTGAGCCGCAGGGCTACCATGTTATCGGCGTCACGGATCCCACCAAGGCGAAGGAACGCGCCATCCAGCTCAAACCGTTCGCCATTACCCTGGACATCATGATGCCGGGTGTGGACGGATGGCAGGTCCTCAATGAGCTCAAGAGCGACAATGAAACGCGCTCCATTCCCGTGATCGTCTGCTCCATTTTGGAGCAGCAGGAACGCGGTTTCAGCCTTGGGGCAGCAGACTATGTGCTCAAGCCTATCCTCGGCGACAGTCTGCTTAACTCGCTGAATAGGCTTAATAAGGACCGCGCCATTCACGAGGTGCTGGTCGTCGACGACGATCCCGCATCACTTCGAATGATGGAGAGGCTCTTCCAGAATCATCGCGACTACAAGCTTGTGATGGCCCATGGTGGAGAGGACGCCTGGAAGGCTGTCAGCGAACATGCGCCTGATGCCGTGATCCTCGACCTCTTCATGCCGGATCTTGACGGCTTCAAATTGCTCGAACGTCTGCGCGAGAAGCCCGAGCTGCGACACTTGCCCGTGATCATCGTCACCGGAGGGGACCTGCTTCCCGATCAGCGCGCGCAATTAACGGAATTCGGACACCGCCTCATCAGCAAGAGCGCCCTCAGCGAAGCAGAGCTCTTTGAGACTGTGCAGCGAGCTCTCCAGCGCGTTCGGACCAAGGTCTGATCCATCCTCCGCCAGGAGGGAGAATGAATTTTTCCGTGAAGTGCCTGGACTGCGGGCACATCGCGCCCTATTACCCCGCCTCGACGAACTGCCCTCGCTGTGACAGTCAATGGCGTGAGGCCGAGTACGACTACCAGACCCTCGGGGCCTCATTTCCACTGATGATCGCAGGGCGCCCCTTTGACCTCTGGCGTTACCGCGAGCTATTACCCGTGCGCAACCCAAATCCATCCCTGAGCCTTGGAGAAGGTGGCACCCCCCTGGTTCAGGCGGTCAATTTGGGCATGATGCTCGGGACGCCTCATCTGTTCATCAAGGACGAGCGCCAGGGACCCACCGGTTCATTCAAGGATAGGCAGGCTGCTGTGACCATCGCCGCGCTTAAGGAAGCCGGCATTACGGAAATGGTTGCAGCCTCCACGGGCAATGTGGCGATTTCTTACTCCGCCTTCGCTTCGCGCGCCGGCGTCAAATTGTGGGCGTTTGTGACAAGCCTGGTGCCTGCCGTGAAGATGCGCGAGATCGCCTTGTATGGCAGCCAGGTTGTCAAAGTCACAGGCTCGTACGATCAGGCCAAGAAGATCGCCGCGGAGTTTGCCAGGCAACGCAACTTGTATCAGGATCTTGGGCCTCGCACGATCACTTCCATCGAATCAATGAAGACCATCGCATTCGAGATAGCCGAGCAGCTCAGTCTCCTTCCGCGCAATGGCTCAGGCACGAACGGCGGCGCCTCGTGGCGCGCACCAGACTGGTATGTGCAAGCCATCAGCGGTGGCATGGGCCCCCTCGGCGTCCACAAGGGCTTTCGCGAGCTCCTGCAGATGGGTTTGATTGATCGCATACCAGCCATGGCGCTGATCCAGACGGAGGGGTGTTCACCCATGGTCCGCAGCTTCCGTGAGGGGCTTGAGCAGGCCATTCCAGAGTCGGAGCCCCGAACCCGCATAGAAACCCTCGCCACCGGCGACCCGGGCCGCGCCTACACCCGCCTTCGGCAATATGCCATCGAGTCCGGTGGCACATTTGAGAGCGTCACGGACGAGGACGCCTTTCGAGCCATGCATGTCCTGGCAAAGATGGAGGGCATTTCAGCCGAACCGGCGGCGGCAGTCGCGTTCGCTGGTCTATTCAAGCTCGTCCGCAGCGGCGTCATCAAACCCGGAGAACTGATCGTTGTGAACTGCACCGGCCACACAATGCCGGCCGAAGAATCAATCCTAGGTTCCCATTGGGCGCGGGACGTTGAGTTCCCGGCGAGGCCCGCAGAAACTACCGCTCAGGATGGCCTGCTGGCTGCCCTCGCTGAGGTCGCGCCGGATCAGTTCCCAAGGGTTGCCATCATTGACGATGCCGCGGATGCCCGCTTGCTCATGCGCAGGATTCTGCAATCACAGGGAGATTACACGATTTTCGAGGCAGCCAATGGCAAAGAAGGGCTGGCGCTCATCAGCCGCGAGTTGCCGGACCTCATCATCCTGGATCTGATGATGCCGGAAATGGATGGTTTTGCTGTCCTGGATAGGCTGAAAGCAGACCAGGCCACGGCGCGCATTCCTGTCATCGTCGCCACAGCCAAGGAACTCACCGCTCACGAAAAAGCCAAACTTGGAACGCACATTCAGACATTGATGCAAAAAGGTGACTTCCTCAGTGATGAGTTCCTTGAGGAAGTGAAAGCGCTAATCAAGTAGAGGATGTTGCCGATGCGGCTGAGCTTGGGCATGCACCAGCGCGGTGCGGGCATCATTGCAGCCCTCGGCTCCGCAGTGCTCCTGGGATTCACTCCAGTCCTGGGCAAGCTCGCCATCATGATGGGCATCTCGCCCCTGGGAGTAGTGGCGTGGCGCACCGCGTTGGCCGCCCTCTTGATTCTGATCTTTGTGTTGGCCTTTTACCGGCAGTTTCTATACATCTTCCCGGCCGGTCTTTATGGCTGCGCCCTGGCAGGCTGTATCAACGGACTTGGCTCCATTCTCTACTACCTTGCCCTCCAACGCCTGGATGCGGGCATTGGCCAGATGATCTATTCCTTCTATCCGTTCTTCGTGGCCCTGTGGCTGACCATGGACGGACAGCCGCTTGGTTTACTTACCTTCTTTCGGATGCTAATCGCGGCATTAGGGATACTGCTCTTGACCGCGCTGCAACCTGGCGGGGCTCCGCTCGCGGGCATCCTGATGATGCTCGGGGCTGGCGCCTTATATGCGCTTCACCTGCCAATCAATCAACGGGTCCTGTACGAGGTGCCCGCCCCCACCGTCACACTCTACACCCTGCTGGCCATGAGCGCCGTTGTTGTTCCGGCGTATCTGATTTTCGATCCGCACCCATCAATCCTTGCGGCTACAAGCGGGCCGGTCATTGGCCTTACGATTGTCACCTCGCTCTCCCGCCTTGCCCTTTTCCTGGGTGTCAAGAGAATCGGCGGCATGCAAACCGCGCTCCTCGGCCTGGCCGAACTGCTCGTTGCCGTGGTCCTGAGCTGGCTGTGGCTTCACGAAAGTCTCTCCAGCCCTCAATGGCTCGGAGCACTAGCACTGGCGCTAAGTCTCATCCTCGTCCGATACGAGAAGGCGGTTGCACGCGCACAACCCGAGCATGTCGGCTGGTTCGCCTGGATTCGCCCCCCCGAGATACCTCGCGATGCCCCGTGGGGCCCGCACGAGTAGCCCTGGCAAGGTGCCAGCCGCCAGGGTCGAGGCAACCGGTCTGGTGCGCCGGGCCTACTTGCCCCCTTCGTAAACATAGCCGGTCCCGCGCACGCTCGCAACGCGCTCGGAAAGCACGGGGAATTCCTCGAGCTTATGCCGCAGCCTGCTGACTAGCGGCCGGAGTATCTCGGGCGCCTCGCGCTGCGAGGTCTCATAGCCCTGCACAAGCAGCACTAGCTCACGGTGCGAGAATACCTTTCCTTCATTTCCCATCAGGATGTTCAGCAATCGTCCTTCAGCTGGCGTCAGGTGCGCGATGCGCTTTCCTGCCCGAATCTGCCGGCGGGCAAAATCCACGACCGTTCCATCCGGCAACTCGACATCACGCGCGAGTTCTTCGGCCTCCTCAGCCGCTCCGGAGCGCGCCCTCGCACGCAACTTGGCCGTCCGTCGCGCCAAACCTTTCTTGACGCTTGCCAGCACCTGCGGAGGCGAAGCCGGTTTGGTAAGGTAGTCATGGATGCGCAAGCGCAGCGCCTGTACCGCGGTATCCATGGATCCATAGGCCGTGAGCAGCACCACTTCCGTGTCCGGCGAGACCTGATTCACCGCCTGTACGACCTGCAGGCCATCCATTCCCGGCATTCTCAAGTCGACGATCACCAGGTCCACGGGGTGAGTTCGCACATACTCCACAGCCGTGGGCCCGTTAGGCACGGCCGCTGGCGCGTAGCCCTCGAGCTTCAGTATGTCGGTGAGCGATTGCCGGGCGATCAACTCGTCATCTACGATCAGGATATTGGATTTCATACCCGTTCTCCAGTGGGGAGGAACACGCGAAAGCACGCTCCCTCACCATGATCGGGAACCAGGTCAAGGGTTCCCCCATGCGCCGCAATGATGTTGTAGCTGATCGTGAGACCCAATCCGGAGCCCCCATCTTTCGTGCTAAAGAAGGGTTCGAAGACGCTTGAAGCGATTTCCGTTGAGACGCCCGGCCCATTATCCTCGAATAGGACCTCCACGCCGCTGTCAATGGCACGCCCGGTGATCCGCAATGCGCCACCCCCGGGCATGGCATCGTAGGAATTCAAGATCAAGTTGATGAACACCTGCTGGAGTTGGCTACTTACCGCCTGCACCTTGGGCAGGTTTTCAGCTACGTCTGTCCGTATCTCAATATTGCGTTCCGCAAGCTGTTTCTCGGTCAGGTTGATGATGTACTTGAGCAGGTCTGCGATCTGCAGTTCCTCGGTCCGCGCCGTGCCTGGCCGGTAGAACTCCAGCATCCGCTGCACAGTCCCGGAGAGCCGTTCGACCTCTGAGCGCGCCATGTCGAAATATTCCCGGCGCTTTCCCTCGGCCAGGTCCTCGTGCGCTGCCAGATGCAGACAGTTCTGGATGGATTGCAGTGGATTGTTGATCTCGTGGGCGATCGAAGCGCTCAACCGGCCGGCAGCGGCCATCTTCTCCGCCTGCAGGAGCGCCGCCTGCGATTCTTCGATCTGGCGTACGTAAGATCGCTCCTCATCGTACAAGCGCGCGTTCTCCAGCGCCGCGGCAGCCTGCCTCGACAGGATCTGCAGAAGATCAAGATCGGCGTCCAGAAAGGGACCTTGGCCCGGATCTCGGCCCGCGAAGAACAGGCCTCGAAATCTCTGCCGCGCTATGGGTACGAACAGCGCGGCTCCAATCTCAGCCTTCGAGAGCCGGGACTGCAGATTCACTTCTCCCGGGCCGGATGCGTTGATCAGCATCGGAGCCCCACTGGCATCCACCTGGATGATGAAATCCGGAAGTTGGCGGCCCCGTCCTGCTCTCAGGACGAACCGTCCCTCGGCCGCAGAGTACTCATAACACGCGGCATGCGCGCACCGGAGGTGGCCGAGAATTGCGTTGATCGTGAGTTCCAGCAGAGAATCACTGCGCGTTTCCGAAAGCAGGGACTCGGTGACTTCGAATAACGGTTGGATCGCGTTGATCCTTGCTGCGTCACGCTTGCGTTGGCTGTCGGTCAGGGCCTGCTCGACCGCAGCCACGAGTTCATGGCTGCCCTCAAATGGCTTCAGCAGCAGCCCATCGACTCCCTGCCGGAGCGCCCGGATAGCGGTATCGAGCGTGCCGAACCCCGTCATCACAAGTACCGCCATGTCCGGTTGGAGTCGGCTGGCACGTGCGATCACCTCAAAACCGTCGATCTCAGGCATGCGAATGTCCACCAGCAGCAGCGCCGCCTTGTTGTGACTCAGCCACTCCACAGCCGCCCTGGGATCGGTCAGCGCTTCCACTTCGTACCCCGCACGCGCCAGCATGCGCTTACAAAGCAGGGCGATGCCAGGCTCATCATCGACGACCAGGATTGAGAGGGGATCCATGCCTATACCGGCAGCCAGACTGCGAATGTGGAGCCGCTGCCGCGCTGACTCTGAACTTCGATTGTACCGCCGTGGTCGATGACGATCCCGTATGTAACGGAGAGGCCCAGCCCTGTTCCTCCGCTTTCGGACCGGGTTGTGTAGAACGGTTCGAAAATCCGATCGAGCTCACCTGCATCCATGCCTATGCCGTCGTCGACGACGCGGGCGACGATCCATTCGCGGCCTGTTCTATGCGCCAACTCAGTGCTGACCCGCAATCGTCCTCCACCTGGCATGGCGTGCAAGGCATTGTGGAACAGATTGAGAAACACCTGCTTCATTTGATTTCCATCGAGGACTATCCATGGCAGGCCCTCCGTAAGATTCACCTCGAGCTGTACACCGCTTGTGTGCAGCAGGTGGGTCATAAGTGCCAATACATCCTGGATGATCTCGTTTAGATCCGCCCGGACGCGTGCATGATCACCCTGACGCGCGAAATCCAGCAGTCTTCGCACCACAGACCGCGCCCGATGCGCCTCATGCAGCACCATTTCAAGGTCGGGGCGATAGGGCGCATCGACAGGAGTCTCGTCCAGGATCAGCTCCGCAAATCCTGAGACGGTCGTCAGCGGGTTATTGAGCTCGTGCGCGACGCCGGCCGCCATCTCGCCCACCGCCACCAATTTGGCCGCTTGCACCAACTGGCTCTCGGCAGCCTGCTGCGCAGCCAGTCGATTGCTGGCGGTGAGTTCGGCTTCCCGCAATTGCTCGACCGTTTGCTCCAGGCTGCGAGCTCGATCTTCCGCCTCCGCACGCAAGCGAACGTGTTCAACCACGCCGGCCAGGTAGCTCGCGACCACTGCAAGCATGCTGCGATCGTATCGGGAAAGCTCAAGGGCATCATCTCCGCGCAGAGTGAGCAAGCCGACAGTCGCCTGCCGATATCGCAGGGGCAAAGTTACTGAGCCTCCAGTTGTTTCCGCCAGCGCTTCCTCGGAGGGGGCGCCGCTCTTGGGAAGACTTTGCACCAGGTTCTCAGCCATGGGGTGCCCTCGTCGGTAATCCAAATGCTCCGTGAAACCGTCTTTGCCCGACCGGAACTCGCGAATTTGAGTGGTGTCCGCTGCTGGCACGTAGAGCGATACCGTGTGCTTGGGAAAGATAGCTCCCAAATGGGCCAGCACGCGTTGAGCGATTTGTGGAAGCTCCTCCGCCGAGGAGATCGCCAGGGCAAATTCGTTCAAGGTGGCCAACCGATGTAACTGCCTCGTCACCTCCCCCAGGGAAACGACGACGTCAACCTGGGGCGAGTAGCGACGTGCCAGAACAGAAAGTTCACGAAGCTGCTTTTCTGAAAGGGCCTTGCGCCCCCACACTGCGACCGCGCCAATAAAGCGATCCTTAACGACGAGGGGCAATCCCGCCCAGAAGCTTGCATTTCCCGGGACGCCGGGCGGCAGGCTTTCCCACGCCGGATCGTCTCGCCTGACGATGAGCATTGATCTGGAGCGGCGGATACGATCGACCGAGGGCGACTCAAGAGCGATCCCTGCCCCCCGCGCGCCGGCTTTCTGCGTCGCCGCCACGACCAGCCGGTCGCCCCGGCGGATGGCAAGCCAGCCTCCGCGATCATGGCCATTACCGATGAAAGTCCTCAGAAAATTCTCAAGCGCTTGGCTGCTATCGTACGCGGATTCCGGGGGCAACGTAGCGACTGCGGGCTCGGCCGGAGCTGTCAACTTGAGAGCTACCAGCTCTGCCACTAGCGACCACGTGTCACAGCCCGAGCTCGTCAGTTTTCGCGCCCCCACTAGGATCGCGTGTTCATCTCCCAGCCCAAATCCGCGGAGACTTAGCTCCCCCAGCTTGGTGTCGTTCGACGCGCCGGAAGTCTTCCCACCGCGTTTCCGCGCCAATCCGTGAAACCAGGTTGCGCCCGCCTCGGTTGAGAGGTATGTTGATAGTCTGTTCGCTGCTGATGAGGTGAGGCCGTGCGACGCCAGGACCCGCTGCTCGCCCCCCGCCGGGCCGACCAACGCAGCCCATGCCGCCCCAGTTAGGCGGCAGGCTTGCTTCAATTGGCTCTCGGCCATTTCACGCATCTTGCATGGCTTTCGCCCAAAAATTATACAGCACGCCCAAATGGTAAAATAGTCGTGAATATGACCAGTTTATCGGTAATTGGGGGTGGATTAGCCGGCTGTGAAGCGGCCTGGCAGGCGGCTGAGCACGGCTTGGAAGTCACGTTGTATGAGATGCGGCCGCTGCGGACAACGGGGGCGCACACTACTTCTCAACTCTCAGAGCTCGTCTGCTCCAATTCGTTGGGCTCCAGCCTGCCGTATCGTGCCGCCGGACTGCTCAAGCTGGAAGTTGCGCTAATGGGCTCGATGTTGCTGGATTGCGCCCAGCGTGTTGCAGTTCCTGCAGGAACAGCACTTGCCGTCGATCGTGCAGCATTCTCCGAATTGGTGACCAGCCGCATCCAGAACCATCGCCACATCCGCTTGGTGCGGCAGGAGATCACCCGCATCCCCCCGGGGCTTTGCATCGTAGCCTCTGGACCGCTTACATCTGATGCGCTGGCAGGCGCGCTAACCGCCCTCACCGGCGAGGCAAACCTCGCCTTCTTCGACGCCATCTCCCCCATCATCGAGGTCGACTCGATCGACTTCGATATCGCCTTCCGTGCATCGCGCTCGCGAGGCGGACAGGCGGCCGATGCGGACTACATCAATTGCTCAATGGGGCGCGAAGAATACTACAGGTTTGTCGCCGCGCTGGCAACTGCGGATCGGATTCCGTTGCGCGATATCGAGGCGCCCATTGCAGATGGCGTACGCGCCGGCACCTATTTTGAAGGCTGTCTACCCATCGAAGTGATGGCAGGACGTGGCCTCGAGGCGCTGGCTTTCGGTCCGCTCCGTCCGATCGGCCTCAGGGATCCACGAACCGGAAAACGCCCATATGCCGTAGTGCAGCTTCGCCAGGATAACCTGGCCGGCACGCTCTACAACCTGGTCGGCTTCCAGACAAATCTGCGCTATCCCGAGCAAGAACGTGTCTTCCGCATGATACCGGGCCTGCAACAGGCTGAGTTCGCGCGCTTCGGCCAGATGCACCGGAATACGTACATCGCATCCCCGCGTCTGCTCCGACCCACGCTGCAGTTTCACGATCGCGATGATCTCTTGTTCGCCGGGCAGATCATGGGTGCTGAAGGTTACATGGGTAATATTGCCACAGGGCTGCTGGCCGGCATCAATGCCGGCCGGATCGCCAGGGGCGAGCAACCTTGGGTCATGCCGCCCGAAACGATGATTGGGGCCCTTTGCCACTACGTGACCCATGCCGACTTGAGAGACTTCCAGCCAATGAAGGCCAACTACGGCATACTTCCCTCCCTGCAAAGCGAGGTACGCGGCGGAAAAGTGGATCGCGCTCGGGCCTATACGGAGCGCGCCCTTAGCTCCTTGACCCGGCATCTCGCGCTTGCACCGGCGTAGCCACATGACCAGAACACGCATCCTCGTCTATTTGGGCATCATTGCTGCGTTGTTTGTGATCGCCGCCGCCTGGTACGGTCTCGCATTCGTGCGCGCGGGGAATGGACATGCAACGCCCTTTGACGGCGAGCACGCACTGCAGGATGTGCAGACGCAAGTGGCATTCGGCCCGCGGGTGCCAGGCTCGGACGCTCATGCCCGCGTTCTCGCCTGGATGGAATCCGAGCTTGCCGCTGCGGGCTGGACTACCAGGCGCCAGCAAGCTGAAACAATGGGCCATCCCATCATCAACCTTATCGCCTCTCGGAGTCCTGCTCCGGCACAGGTGATCGTTGGCGCCCACTACGATACGCGCCTTCTTGCCGATCGTGACGCCGACCCAGCGCTGCGCAGCCTGCCCGGGCCGGGCGCCGACGATGGCGCCTCCGGGGTCGCAGTCCTGCTCGAGCTCGCCCGGACACTGCCGCCCGATACGATACCGGTTGCCTTGGTCTTCTTCGATGCTGAAGACAATGGCCACGTACCTGGCTGGGATTGGATCCTGGGCTCCACCGCGTTCGCGGCGGAGTTGGATCACAAGCCGCAGGCAATGATCCTACTGGATATGGTTGGCGATCGCGACCTGGGCATGCCCATGGAGGGCGCGTCGGATCCTGCGCTTCGCGCTTCCATTTGGAGCACGGCGGCCCGCCTCGGGCATCAGGATGTGTTTCGATCTGAGGTCGGTGGTGCAATTCTGGACGACCACAACCCGTTTCTGGACGCCGGCATACCGGCCGTGGATATCATCGACATCGATTACCCCTATTGGCACACGTCCCAGGATACACCAGACAAGCTCTCGTCCCGGAGCTTGCAGACAGTGGGTGATGTCGTGTGGACGTGGCTCGTCGACCAGAAGCCCGTCTCACCAGGCCCCGGAGACTGAAATGTACGGCGCGGCGTGCCTTTGCGCCCGCATGGTATTATCCACGTGACAAACAGCGCTGTGATCCGGGCTTGGGCGGAGATACCGCCCGCATTGATCTCTTAGACTAAACGCATGTCCAAACGCACACCCCAGCTCACCCGCCAGCCGCGTGAGCGAGCTTTCCTTGTCGGTGCCGAGATCCACGGGCAACGACACGCCCTGTCGCTGAACGACTCGATGACAGAACTTGGTCTGCTGGCCTCAACCGCGGGCCTCAATGTCGTCGGTACGCTGACGCAGAAGCTCGAACATCCAAATGTGGAAACCTTCATTGGTCCCGGCAAGGTCGAGGAACTGAAGGCACTCAGCGAGGAGACGCTCACCGACGTCGTCATCTTCGATGATGAACTCTCGCCGCGTCATCAGCGTGAGCTCGAAGCCGCTCTCGATAACAAGGTCCTCGTGCTTGATCGCACTGGCCTCATCCTGGACATCTTTGCGCAGCATGCCCATAGTGCTGAGGGCATGCTCCAGGTGGAACTCGCCCAGCTGGAATATCGGCTCCCGCGCCTCACTGGTCAGTGGACGCACCTCGCCCGCCAGGCTGGCGGAGGCGGCGGACGGACCGGTGCCTCAGGCGGCGTTGGCCTCCGCGGCCCGGGCGAGACACAACTCGAGGTCGACCGGCGGGCAATTCGCAAACGTCTTGCCCACCTCAAAAAGGACCTCGACAAAGTCCGCGCTCACCGCTCGCGCTACAGATCCAATCGCAGGAATTCCCGCCTTCCGACCGTGGCTCTGGTCGGCTATACAAACGCCGGCAAGTCCACCCTCCTGAATTCGCTCGCCCGCGCAGACGCGTATACGGCCGACCAGCTCTTCGCCACACTTGACCCAATGACGCGCCGCGTTGAGCTGCCGCGAGGCAATCCCGCCCTGCTTACCGACACGGTGGGATTTATCCAGAAGCTGCCGACCACACTGATCGCGGCGTTTCAGGCGACTCTCGAGGAGATCGCCGAGGCAGACCTTCTCCTGCACGTGGTGGACGTATCCCACGCGAATGCCCTCGACCAATTTCGATCCGTGCAGCGGACCCTGGACGAGATTGGCGCCGGCCACATCCCGGTTGTCACGGCACTCAACAAGATCGACCGTCTCGCGAAGCCTGCGCTGGCTCAGGAGACAGTCCGCAGTTATCCCAAGGCAGTCGCCATATCGGCTCTGACTGGACTTGGCCGGACCGAGTTGCTTCGTCTGATAGAAGAGGAGCTTTTCGAGCGCTTCACCCCTCTGCGCGTTCGGCTTCCCTATCAACAGGGGGCGCTCATCTCACTCTTCCATGAGATCGGCCAAGTGGATCACCTTGAGCACGAGCGCGGTGGAGTAGTCATGCAGGGCCGGATCCCAGGTCGGCTGGCGGCTCAGTTCGCGCGCTGGCGGATCAGCGAAGGTGATGTCGCGGCGCACCCGGAGGACTAACAATGATCAGGTTCATTGATGGCTTGGCGCAGTATTTTGCGCATCGCAAGGGGCTTCTGCCCCTGCTCGGCTGCCTTCTGGCGCTCGGGAACTTTGCCGTGGTACTCCTGGCGCCTCAGTCCTGGAGTGCGGCAACCAACTTGCTTCTCCACCTCGGGATCCTGACGGCGGTTCTTGGCCTGCTGCTCGCCCGGGTTTTATGAACAGTCGGCCTGGCGAGCACCCAAAGCTCTGGTATGCACTTGCTGCAATAGCCCTCGTAGCTGGCCTTGGCATTCGCCTGCAATTGGCGTCCTTGGCCCAAACCCCTGGCCACGGCGACTCGGCCTTCTATTACACCGTCGCCACCAACATCGTGGACGGCCGGGGGGTGGTCGTGGACTATGTTGTCTACTTCTTCCTAGGGCTCGTGCCGCTGACACATTACGCGGGGGATTTCTGGAATCCCCTGGCAGAGATCCTGATCAGTCTGCCAATGTTCGTGCTGGGCAAATCCATCTTCAATGCGCTCCTGGCCTCGATCGCGGCGAGCATGGTTCCGGCGCTCGTCGGATTCCTGGCGGCGCGGCGGCTCTGCAAATCATTGTGGGTAGGCATCCTGGCCGGCATTCTGACGTTCTTCGCACCGTTCATGATCATAGAGTCGGTTCGCACCGAGGCCATTATCTTCTTCGGCGCATTCGGTAGTCTCGCCCTGTTCCTTGCGGCCAAAGGGCGGCAGCACTGGTTTTACTTCCTGCTGGCGGCCATGTCTACAGGGATCGCTCACTTTATCCGGCAGGATGGTGTCTTCCTGCTGGCCACTCTGATGCTATGTATTCTTTTCGCCCCATTTTCGTGGCAAAGGCGGGTCGGCCTGCTGGGCGCAGCGGTTCTGGTACACGTGCTCATGATCTCGCCAATGCTGATAAAGAACATCTCGGCCTACGGCTCGCCGCTGCAGCCTGGCCCTGCCAGCACGGCCTTCATGACCTCGTACGAGGATTTCCATGCATTTGGTAGGGAATTCACATGGGAGACGCTTCGCGCCGAATGGGGAATTCGCCGCATAGTGACGAGACGTCTTCACACAGCCGGCGAGAATCTGTCTCAGATTCAGATATTCCTTGGTCCCGTCTTGCTGGTCCTTGCCAGCATGGGGGCAGTGAATCTCGCGTTGACCAGGCAGCAATCGCGAGACTTGTACTTCTTGGTGCCACCACTGATCTACTGGGTGTTGATCTTCAGTTTCTACACCTTCGTCGCAAGCTTCTCGGGCCCCGGCTCGCTCCCCAAAAGTCTGGCGGTCCTTATTCCTTTTGTTTGCCTGCTTATGGTGGATCTACTCGCTTCGCGAATTCCGTCGTCTGCCACGACCGCCGCCGTCGTGATCGGTTTGGCCGTCATACTGGGATTTCGCGGCTATCAGAGCAGCTTCGGTTCAGCCAGGCTCTATAACCAGACCTATCGAGATTATCGGACGGTCCGCACCCTCGCGACGGAGGACTCACGCCGCCGAGGATTGGATCCGGACGGTGTCGTGATCATGGCGCGGGATGTCTGGGACGTGTATGCCGCCACCGGCATCAAGAGCGTCATGGTGCCCAACAACGACTTGGAGACGATTCTCTTCGTGGCCCGCCACTATGGGGTTGAGTACATCTTGCTACCGGCACCGCGAAAGGCGTTGGAAGACATCTACCTCGGGACCACGCCCGATGAGCGCTTCGTATCTCTTGGAGCCATCCCCGGAACCGACTGGAAGCTATTCCGAATTCAGCAGTGATCCTCAACGAGGCGACCGAGACCGTCGCGGGCTGCGACCGCCCACCGCCAATCCTCGCCACCCCTTGCAGGGCAGTCAATTTTCCCCTGAAACGGGCAGGTGCCGAATGACCTAGAGTTTTGGTCCCGACTCCAGCACGGCCGTCGATACGCCGTCCTCAAATTTTTTGAAGTTCTCCACGAACCGGGCCGCCAGCTGGCGATACTTCTTGTCGTATTCCTTCTTGCTCGACCAGGACGCCGACGGCTCAAGCACATCATCCGGCACGTTCGGGCACTTGGTGGGTACATCGAAACCGAATACAGGATCCTTGCGTGCCGACACGCTTTCTAGTTCGCCCTTGAGCGCGGCAGAAAGAAGCGCACGCGTGTAGCGGATGCTGATCCGCTTCCCGATGCCGTATGGCCCTCCGACCCAGCCGGTGTTGACCAGCCAGCAGCGCACGCCGTGGCGCTCGATCTTGGCCCGTAGCAGCTCCGCATAGAAGCGCGGAGGATGCACCATGAACGGCCCGCCGAAGCAAGCGGAGAATGTGATCTCAGGCTCGTCGCGC
>DATDCZ010000039.1:0-4751 GCA_036524055.1 Anaerolineales bacterium
TTGTACGCATAATTACGGGCCCCAACATGTCGGGAAAGTCGACCTACCTGCGCCAGGTGGCCCTGATCTGTTTGATGGCCCAGATGGGCAGCTTCGTTCCTGCGGAGTCGGCCCGCATCGGTTTGGTTGACCGCATCTTCACCCGCATTGGTGCTCAGGACGAGATCCACGCGGGCCAGTCCACGTTCATGGTTGAAATGGTCGAGACGGCGAACATCCTGCATCACGCCACCTCGCGCAGCCTGCTCATCCTGGATGAGATCGGCCGCGGCACGAGCACCTACGATGGGGTATCGATCGCCTGGGCGGTCATCGAATTCATCCATAATCACCCGGGGTTGCGGGCGCGGACGCTCTTCGCCACGCATTATCACGAGTTGATCGAGCTCTCCGAATTGCTGCCCGGGGTGCGCAATTACAATGTCGCCGTCACGGAGGCGGATGGGAAAGTGGTCTTCCTGCACAAGATCGTTCCGGGCGGGGCGGATAGATCGTATGGCATCCACGTCGCTCAGCTTGCAGGCCTGCCAGGTCCGGTTGTTCAGAGGGCCAACTCGATTTTGCAGGAGTTGGAGAAGTCCTCCGGTCGCGCGGTTCAATTGAGCCCGCACGCCGCTCAGCAGGCGGCCCTCTTTCCCGAAACCAATCCTCTGATCGATGAGCTTACTGCAGTTGATGAGAATTCCCTCTCCCCCATCGAAGCGCTCAACAAGCTGTTCGAGTGGAAACGGCGTTACGGGAAGTAGCAGCCTCAAATGACGGGCGCTCCGGCTACAGCTAGCTCCGTCTCTTCGGCGACAGGCCAAGCGCGCCGCAGCTCCAGCAGGCGAGGCGCTGCCCTTAGACTGCCCGCCGGGCCAGCCCTAGTCCTCAGTCTCGCCATCATTCTCGGAATTGGCTTGCGGCTTTCGGCCGTCACGAGCCACGACTTCCCCCTCAACGATGGGGGCTTGTTCTACACGATGGTGCAGGATCTGCTACGAAATAGCCTACGGAACCCACTCTATACGTCATACAACAACGCCGAAATTCCCTTTGTCTATCCTCCCTTGGGGTTGTACCTGGCGGCCCTGCTGACAAGAGCCGGCATTCCGCTGCGGCAAGTATTTCGTTTCCTCCCGCTGCTGTTCAGCGTTCTCAGTATTCCTGTAGCCTACAGGCTCTCGCGCAAGTTGCTTGATGATCCACTTGCGGCAGCATTCTGCGCGCTCGGCATCGCCATTCTGCCAGAAAGCTTCGCATGGCGAATCATGGGCGGCGGAATCACGCGCGCACCCGGCTTCCTGTTGGGTTTGCTCACGCTAAATTCCCTGTTGGGACTCTTTGATCGTCCTACGCGTGGCAGCGCCATCTGGACCGGCGTCTTCGGTGCGGCGACGGTGCTCGCACATCCGGAAGCAACGGTCCACATTGGGCTCGGCGCCCTGATTCTATTGGGGTTTCGCTTGCGCCACCGCCAACAGCTGTTGACAGTAATCTTCGCGGGCGGTCTGGTAGTGGCGATCGCCGCGCCCTGGTGGGTGCAGGCGCTGGCTGCACACGGCTGGACTCCCTGGATGAGTGCAGCACGATCGCGGGATTGGATGCCCTGGTACGTGTATGCATTCAGGCTGGCAGCCGATCTGGATGCCCTCACACTGGTGCTTGCGCTGTTGGGAGCGATCGTCGCAACGCGCAGAAACGCCGCGTTTCTGCTAACCTACATGGCCCTCATGTTCATCGTCTTGCCCCGCAGCGCCCCGCAATATGCCATCCTGCCTGTCGGGATGCTCTTCGGGATTGGCACAACAAGGCTTCTGCAAGCCGTACTGAGACCGCTGGACGGTGCGCCAGATGCAGGATCTAACAGCGGCCCGTGGGTTCGTTCCAGCTCGCTTGGGTTATCCATACTGCTGCTATTCAGCCTGGTCCACAACTGGGCCTCAACGGTAACGTCACCATACCTACAGGCTCTCAACCAGGGAGAGCAGGCAGCAATGGATTGGGTTAAAGACAATACGCCGGGCGACTCACAATTCTTGATAGTAGAGGGCAAGGAGTTCTATGTGGCCAAGGATGCCGAATGGCTCCCGGCTCTCACTGGACGGACCAGTGCGATCGCCGTCCAAGGAAACGAGTGGCTGCCGGCAGTGGACATCCGCGAACGCAGCGCCAGGTTCGCGGATCTTCAAAGGTGCGGCTTCGCCGGCATTGAGTGCCTCGACGCCTGGGCCGACTCATACCCTGTGGACTACGACTACATCTTCGCCGCACGGAGCAGTCGCGCAGGCTCGGACGCTGTTCCGTGCTGCCAGAGACTTATCGATTCATTGGCTGCATCGGAGAAGTTCGAGAAGGTATACATGAACGCCGATGCAGCCGTCTACCGACGCCTTCAATAGCGAAGCTGTCGGTCGCGGCCTTGAGCACGGATTCGGCTGTTCTGTACTAAGAATCGCACCGGGATCATGCCTGGACTGACCGCATACTAGCCGCCGGAGTTGCTGCCTGCCGCGGCAACGACGTCCCGAAAAGCACCGCAACTAGCAATAGCCAGTGGAACGTCTCAAACTGGAAGAAGAAACTGACGGTAAGGTTCGCGACGAGGACATAGCCCACCGTCATTACCATCCAAAATGAGTGAAGATCTCCTCGTGACCAGAGATGCGAGGCGGCGCGCCACACGGTCTGCGTAACCAACGCCAGGAATACCGTCAGCCCGAAAACCCCAAGATACAGCAGCACGTCCAGGTAGCCATTATGCGAATCAATTATTGGATACGGCCAGCCCGCCTCAATTCCTGCGCGCGTGGTGAATTCAGGAAACCGCCAGACCGTCCACAATCCATAGCCAAACCATACGTTGTGATGCCGAACCTGGGCGATTACCCACACCCACAGGGGAATGCGGCCCGTTAGCGAGGCGTTCCGACCCAACAGCCCGAGCCCAGCATCCCGAAAGAGGATCGCCAACAAGGCCCCGAAAACGAGTATGCCTGCGAATGCCAGATAATGAGGGCGCCGCAGCGATTCCCTGAAACGCCGCCACATCAGAAGCGCTGCGAGCAGAGCCAGTTGAAACGCCAAGACCAGCACGCCAGTGGCTGATCTTGTGAGGTAGATGAAGACCACCGCGGCCGCAAACAGCAACGCCACCAGGATGCGTATGATTGGTCGTCGATAGACGAAGAAAGCCAGAGCAAGCACGCTGGCACCGTAGGCCACGATGGAGCCGGCATAGTTCTTGTGCGAGAACGCCCCGCGCCAGGCACCGACGAGCCCGAGCGTGCTCATGATCGCCGCGCCAGGCAGCAACCACACTAGCAGAAAGCTCAAGAGGACGGTGACGCCTGTGAACCACGCGATGATTCGAATCCAATCGCTATCGCGGTAACGGATGCCCAGGTACGACGCGATGATGGCCGAGAACAGCACTACGAAGAATCGGTACAGGGTGTGCACCGCCGACTCCGACCAAAGCGTTGAGGATAGGCAGACGAGCAGGAAGAGCGCGAGAATGGCATTCCTGCGCCAGGCTCGCTCCCAAACGGATCTCAGAGGCGAGCCATGTAGAAATATCAGCACCGCAGCGGCGAGCGCCATGTAGAAGAAGAATTCGCCCGCCACGGTACCGTTTTCGCACCAAAACGTGGGTTTGTTGATCTCAAAGGGGCACAGCCAGGTGAACCGGTTGGCAATGAAAAGTGTGTTGACAAGGATCAGCCACTCGATCATTCCCGTGACATTCTTGCGCGCTTCCGGGCGGCCCATCTAGTACGCACCTTTCCCCAAGAGCACCACCCACAGGGTCCGTACAATGATCTGCAGATCCAGCCAGATTGAATAATTGCGCACGTAGTACATATCATCTTCTGTGTGCAAGTGCATGGTCTTGTCGCTGCGGCCGGTCACCTGCCACCAACCGGTAATTCCTGGCGGCACGACCAGCCGCTGACGCTGCCACGGCTCGTAGTGCTCAACCAGATCTGGAAGCTCGGGTCGCGGCCCGACCAGGCTCATGTCACCCCTAAGCACGTTGATGAGCTGAGGCAGTTCGTCGATTGACAGCCGGCGCAGCACCCTCCCCACCGGCGTGACCCGTGGGTCATTCCTAATCTTGTGCACCAGCTGTCCGAGGTCATCACGCGCCTTCACGTCGTTCCGAAGTTGCTCGGCGTTCTTGACCATTGTGCGGAACTTCAGGATCTTGAAAAGTCGTCCGTTCTCGCCGACCCGGGACTGCCGAAAGAGAACGGGCGTTCCATCCTGCAATACCACCAGGACTGCCGCGATCAGGAGAAGGGGCGATGCCAGGACAAGAGCCATGGCCCCAACGACCAGATCGAATGCCCGCTTGACCATGCGCTCGTATTCATTGAGTGCCGAGGCTCGCAGATCCAAGAGCGGAATGCCCGCAAGGTCCTCGGTCACAGTCCTGTACAGCGCCAGGTCATAGAAACCAAGCGCGATCCACACCCGCACTGCCTTCTCGCTCAGGCACGAAACGGCGAAGCGGATCTGCTCGTAGAAGTGCGGCGGCAGAGCCACGATAACGTCCGTGGTATTTGTATGATCCACGGTATTGACCAGTTCGGCGGTCTTTCCCAGCAGCTTTCCCTGAAATCCTTCCGCCACCTCGTCATCGACATAACCAACGAGACTAACGCCTACATCCGCCCCGCCGGACAGCCGCTCGGCAACCATCCGTCCCAACGGCCCGGTGCCGACGATCAGGACGCGGCGAACGCTCTCTGTGGTTCGCTCCCGCACCA
>DATDCZ010000040.1:0-5628 GCA_036524055.1 Anaerolineales bacterium
TTGACGGATCGTCTGCAGAAAATCGTAGCGCGACGCGCCCAGGCGTTCGGTGACATTCACCAGGGATTTGTTGACAAGACCCAGGAGTCCGTCGATCGCCTCGGCTTCGCCGATGACCGCCTCGGCGCCTTCGATGGTCCAGCCACCTGAGAAGACCGCCAGCCGCCGCAGGGCGCGCTGCTCGAGTTCCGTCAGCGTCTGGTAGCTCCAATCGATCAGCGCCCGCAGCGTCTGCTGTCGCGGCAGTGCACTGCGGCTGCCCCCGGACAGTAACTTGAAGCGATCATCCAGGCGCCCGGCGATCTGCTGGGGCGTGAACAGCTTGATGCGCGCCGCCGCCAGTTCGATCGCCAGCGGAATTCCATCCAGCTGCTGACAGATCTGGGCAATGGCCGCCGCGTTCGCGGTCGTCACCTGGAAATGCGGCTCGGCCTTGGCGGCGCGCTCAATGAACAGGCGCGTGGCCTCGAATTGCATCAGGTCGCCGGAGCTGCGATCGGGCAGCGATAGGGACGACACCCGGTACACGGTTTCTCCATCGATATTCAATGCCTCGCGCGTCGCGACGATGATCTTCAGGCTTGGGCAGCCGCGCAGCAGTTCGGCGGCCGCGCGGGCCGTGGCTTCTACCAGGTGCTCGCAGTTGTCCAGCAGCAGCAGCAACTCTTTTCCTCGCAAATAGTCGACCAGCAGCGTCAGCAGGGGCACGCCCGGCGCCTCGCGCAGCTCGAAAACGTCTGCGATGGTGGATGCGATGAAGGTCGGATCTGTGATGGGGGCCAGCTCCACAAGCCACACGCCGTCTTTGAACCGGTCCAATTGTTCCGCGGCGATCTGGATTGCGAGCCGGGTCTTGCCCGTGCCGCCCGGCCCGACCAGGCTGAGCAGCCGGGACGAGCCCAGTCTCTCCTGCGTTTCGGCCAGTTCGCGCTCGCGGCCGATGAACGTCGTCAGTTGCGTGGGCAGATTGTTGGTGGGAGCGGACAACGAATTGAGCGATGGGAACTCGCGGGCCAGCTCCGGCGCACTGACCTGGAAGATGTGTTCGACGCGCAGCAAGCCCTTGAGATGATGCTCGCCGAGGTCAACCAGAGCAACGTCGGCCGGCATGTGGTCACGCACCAGTTCCGCTGTGGCGCCGGATAGCAGTACCTGGCCTCCGTGCCCGGCAGCCATGATGCGCGCCGCGCGGTTGAGCGTGCCGCCGTAGTAGTCGCCCTCGCGCAGCTCGGCCTCGCCGGTATGTACTCCCATGCGCACGCGTATGGCCGCGGGGCGGATCTCTTCCCACCCGTGCGCCTCGAGCGCCCGCTGGGCCTCCAGTGTCGCAGCCACCGCACTCGGGGCTGTCGCAAATACCGCGTGCAGGCCGTCGCCGGTGGTCTGGAGTACCTGGCCCCCGTTGGCCTGGACTGCATCTCTCAGCATGGCATCGTGCCGGGCTAGGGCGGCCTTCATCGCCTCGGGAAACTGTTCCCAGAGTTGCGTCGACCCTTCAATGTCGGTGAACAGGAAGGTCACTGTGCCGGTCGGCAGAATGATGGATGTGTCAGCCATGGGGCGAATAGTGCCGGATTGTAGCGCAGTTGGTCGCAATCACTGTATGTTTCATCACATACGCGGGCGGCTGGCCAGCGTGATACAGTGAACTTGCGCGCCGGCACTTATGAGGGCGTGCGGGGCGATCGTGCTGATCGAATGGCGATCTTGCAAGACAAGCAGGCCGGGGTGATGGCAACTCCGGGTCCTCTTACCAGGCTTTCGACTGGCTATCGGATTTCCGGACTGCTTCCGCCGGCGCTCTCAAGTCCCTCGGGCAATCGCTATCAATTCTTCAGGCCGGCCGACAATATGGTCCGGCTTTGCACCGATCAGCCTTTCTGCACTTTGATGCCCCCAACTGACCACAATGCTTTTTACGTCCGCAGCCTTTGCAGCGCGGACATCGCTCACAGAATCCCCTATCATGTATACGACCTGATCGTCCGCCGCAGACTGGCTCTTCGCCATCAGGATTTTCTCAACCTTCGAGCCAGGCATGTCCAGCCCGTATACGGCACGAAAACAACCATCCAGTCCGTGTGCTTTTAGGAACGCACGGACATTCCCTTCTGTATTCCCTGTCACCACCACAAGCGGATGAGTCTGCGCCAATTGCCTCACCACTTCAGCCAGGCCCGGGAATATTGCTGGTGGCGACTTTCTGGTCGCGAACTTCTCCGTGCACCTGCGCACGAACTCATCCACCCGTTCTTCGGGCACCCCGCAGGCCCGACCCAGCATCGCAAAGGACATGACGTCCAGCTCGCGCAAGTCCGTTTCGCTCACCGTATGCTGCACGCCGAGGTCATCACAGGCCTCCTGTGCAAAGCGCAGCATGTCCGCAAGCGTATCAGCGAGTACGCCATCGTAGTCAAAGAGAATGAGCGACATGGGAAAGATTATATTGCGCATGCTTCCATGCGGACTCATCAGGACAAGCGGCGGCTTTTTTCCAGGAAGCTGCGCAGCGGACGGAGGACTCGCCCCGAGATATCTGCCCTGTCCGGAACAAATCAAGTTGGCTCTGAAGCGTGGTCCAGGGGCGATGCGCGTGACTGGGACTGCTCTGCTGGCGCCATGCAGAACCGAACGAGGGGCGGTCGGTGAGGAGATGCTCCCGGGTTGTGAAGGAATTCCCAATGTTGTAATCGGGGACAATATTCCGTACAATGGTGCAATCCACCTTATTCCGTAAATTTATCTGATTTACTGGCAGTGGTAGATCGCGCTCCTCATAGCCGCCATTTGATCGCGCGAAACCTCTCTCCCAGGAACATGGATTCAAAGGGCGTGCTCTCGCGCGCCCTTTTTTGGCATTCCGTGGCCTGCTACGGGTTCCCGCGCATCCACAAGATAGAACGCAGCCTGACGTCTCCGTAATTGACACGATGGGCCGGAGTAAGCCAACCAAACCAAAGGAGGCATCTCATGAATTCGTCGCAGGACTTCTTCGTAAAGTACCGCTTCCCGCTGTTCTTTCTGCTGTCCTATCTGTTGAGTTGGTGGGCGATTCCTGTGACACGTCAGGGCCAGCTGCCTCAAGGGGTCGCGTTTGCTGCCTTGATCATCATTGCGCTGACCGCCGGCCGAGCCGGCTTGCGCGAATGGTGGGGTCGCCTGACCAACTTCCGCGGTGGCTGGTGGTACTTCATCGGTCCAGGCATCCTCGCTGGTGCCCTCGTGCTTGCGTTTGTGATCAACATTCTGCTGGGCGCGACCGTCCGCGGGGGCCTTCAGTTTCCCATTGAAGCCGTCGTCATCCTGCTGATATTCGGCGGCGAGTGGGAAGAGCTTGGCTGGAGCGGCTGGGCACTGCCGGCGCTGCAAAAACGCTATGCCAACACGGCCAACGGTGCATTGATCGCCACGCTCATTCTTGGAATCTTTCGCGGCCTCTGGCACCTGCCGCTTGTACTTGTCGGCGCCATTCCCTGGTACGACATGGTATTGATGACACCCTTCGTCTTCCAGCCGATCATCTCGTGGTTGTACAACAAGACCCGCGGCAGCGTCCCGGTGATCTTTGTTTTCCACTACATGTCGAACCTGCTCATGGCGATTGTTAGCCGGGTCTTTGAGGGCCCCGAGAAGGAGCTATACATCATTCTGTACTATGCCTTCGGGTTCGTGGCCGTCGCGTTGATTGCGTGGAAAACGCAGTTCAAATTCGGGTACCGCGGCGAGGCAGACTAGACTCTGGACGGCACGTGCGGCTCAGTCGCGCGCGTCCGGGCGCGCCCGTGCGCCCGCGCTCTGCCCCTGCCCCAGCCTCGCGCCTTCTCCCCTGAATTCGCCGGGGGTGTTCCCCCCACGTTAGATTGCGCCTTTGGAGCGAAAGGAGAGACATGAACGAGGTTGAATCGAAACCGGCACACAGAGGCCTGCCGCTGTGGTGGTTATGGCTGGGACTCAGCCTGCTCACCGTCGCTCTCGCCGCGTGGGTCCGATTGCTCGCCCCTGGCTGGGGGCTGATCATCTACGGCCTGATCCTATGCGGCCTCATGCTGGGCCATCCGGTGTTCCATGGAGTTGGCGCGCTGAGAGGCGGCAGGCATGGCCGGCTCATGCCTATCATCCTGGTGCTTTCCAACCTGTTCTTCTTGTTAGGCTTCGGCTTCCAGGTCGATGTCGGCGATGGTCCCAACGGATTCATGGGGCTGCAGATAGCCGCAGATCGCATCTTGAATGGATCGGCGGATATCCCCACCGTGCCAGAGAGAATGGAGGGCCTCTATTTCGGCCTTTCCCTGGGATCATTGGTCGCCCTGATCGCCTCCTGGGCCGTCATCGCTGTGCTTAGTTTCGGAAAATCGAAGGAGGGGTCGCGAGAGGAGGCAAAGGGGGCCCTCCCTTAATTCGCTGCTTGTCCTGCGCATATTGGACTTACGCCCGGGTCCAGACAGCCACGCTTGCGGCAACCCCTGACCAAGCGCCACAACCATTTCGGTTGGCGCGGCCGCCTGGGTTATCGCTCCCCGGCATCCTTATCCGGCTCCGGGCCGGCAAATTACCTGTTGCGGGTTCAGCCCCGCCGATGTCAGGCTGTCAAGCGGTTGAAGAAAGAGTGGTAGCGCAAGAGGGCCTGGCGGAGATCTTCCGTGGAGACGTCATTGCCCTGATTCCACTGGCCTTCCAGCGCGGTGTGTTCGCGTGCAAACAGTTGCAGCAGCTGCTTGATCACTTCAGATACCAGCGCATCCGCCTGCTCCACCGCAGGACGCGGTTGGTCCACAAATGTTCCCTGAAGCTCATTCCAGGTCTTGCGGAAACGCTGCGCGTCCTCCGCGTTGAGCAACGGGACAAGCGATCCGTCATTTGCGCCCAGCGGGGACTTGCCCGGAAGAGATCGCTCCAGCTTGATTTGCTCGGGCGTCGACTCGCTCACGCTCGGTTTGTCCGCAATAGGCTCCACGATGGGGTTCATCGGGTCTTCGTGGATCTCCGCAACGTTATCTGAAAGTTCGGTGCTTTCCTCGGGATACTTCGTGTTCATTTCAGCTGCTCCAATCTATTGATGGCACGCATGGGGTGACGAGCGCATCGTGGACGGCCCATCGGCCCAACCAGCACGACCCGCCCCACAGGCGGTTTGCGTCCTTCTTGCACTCTTGCACTACAATCATCGTACGACCAACGCCGGCTCACCGCATCCGTCACTGCGGCGATACGGGTCTCCACCAGTTGGGGGGCCCCGGCATAACCGACGATCGCGCAGCATCCCGCAGGGATCGCGAAGCACCCCGAAGGGAGAGCCGCCGCCCGCAGCCACGACGCACAGATTCCGTAGAGTTGCCACAGGGCTGGTCGTTAATAGATGTGCCGCGCCGGGCTCAGCGGCACACATCCGGCTTCACCGCACACTCAGGAAATGGAGGCTGTTACATGCACGCAGAACACACTTCCCCTCAGGCCCACGCCACCCATTCAGCCAACGAACACCCCTATCGTCGCCTGCTGATCATGGCTGTGATCGCTTTTCTCTTGATGTTCATCCTCATGTATGCCATGATCGACGTCCTTGGCAACCTGTATGTCAACCTGAATCAATTCTACATGGCGGGTCTGATGACCGGCCCCATGGTGCTC
>DATDCZ010000041.1:0-3957 GCA_036524055.1 Anaerolineales bacterium
TATCCAGCAGGGGTGCGAGGCGCCGGCGGATGCCCAGGTTCAGGCGCATGCGAGGTTCTGGCGCGTATTCCTTCCACATCCACTCCCGCTCCTCCGCAGTCACCATTTCGAGCGTGAGTTCGTCGTGATTCCTCAGAAAGGTACACCATTGCGAGTCTGAAGGAATCTGCGGCGTCTGCTCCAGCGCCCACCGGATGGGTTCGACATCGCCGAGGCGCAGCGACATGAAGATGCGCGGCATGAGGGGGAAATGGAACGCCATGTGGAACTCATCCCCATTTCCGAAGTATGGGCGGACATCATCAGGCCATTGGTTCGCTTCGCAAAGCAGGACGCTCCCCGGATAGCCCTCGTCAACGAAGCGGCGCAATCGCTTCAAATAGGCGTGCGTTTCGGGCAGGTTCTCACAAATGGTGCCTTCCCGCTCAAAGAGGTAGGGGACTGCGTCGACCCGGAAGCCGTCGATACCCATCTCCAGCCAGTGCCGGGCCACGCTGAGCATTTCTTCCTGCACCTGGGGATTGTCGAAGTTCAGATCGGGCTGGTGGGAATAGAAACGATGCCAGTAGTACTGATGCGCCTCTTCGTCCCACGCCCAGTTGGACTGCTCACTGTCCACGAAAATGATGCGTGCTTCTGTGTACTTCCTGTCCGTGTCGCTCCACACGTAGTAATCGCGGTACGGTGAGCTCCGATCGTGGCGCGCGGCCTGAAACCAGGGATGCGCAGCGGAAGTGTGATTGAGTACGAGATCCATGATGATCCGCAGCCCATGTGCATGCGCGGCCTGGATCACTGTCTTGAGATCATCCATGGAGCCGTAGCTGGGATCCACGCCGTAGTAGTCCGCAATGTCGTAGCCGTCGTCCTTAAGCGGCGATGGATATATGGGCATCAGCCAAATGCAGTCCACCCCGAGGGTTTCCAGGTAATCGAGTTTCTCGGCCAGCCCCCGCAGGTCGCCCCGTCCATCGCCATTGCTGTCCTTAAAGGCGCGAACCGCAATCTCGTAGAAGACCGCATTCTTGTACCAGAGGCCGTTGTCCATTCGCTCGTATCCTTGCTCTTCCTGGAGGGAGAGCAGGGTCACTCGAGGTCAGATGCTGATGGCGTTCTGCCGGATGACCTGGCCATACCAGTGAGCACTTGCCTTGGGGATGCGTCTTTGCATTGGATAGTCCACCCGAACCAGCCCGAAGCGTTTGCTGTAGCCGCGCTCCCATTCAAAGTTGTCGAGGATGCTCCAGACGAAATACCCGCGCACATCTGCGCCCTCGCGGATTGCCTGATGCAGCGCGTCCAGGTGCGCCTGCAGGAATCGAATGCGATCCTGATCATTGACGAAACCGTTGTCATCAGGCGCGTCCGGCACGGCGCAACCGTTTTCCGTCAAGTACAGCACGGGATTGCCGTAGTTCTCCTTGATGTTCATGACCTCATTCTTCAACCCCAACGGATTGATACCCCACTGCATTTCGGTTTGCCCCCAGCCTTCGGCGGAATACGGCATGAGACGCGCCTTGTTCAACCCGCCAAAGAGGTCGAATGAGACCAGCTCGGTGCGATAGTAGTTGAGCCCGAGGAAATCGATGGGTTGGTGAATGATGTCCAGATCGTTCCCCTGGACCTTCGGTTGGTGCGGGCCAACGTAATCGAATAGCGCTTGTGGGTAGGCTCCTCTGAAGACGGGATCCAGAAACAGGGCATGTGTCTCATCGTGGACGCGCTTTGTCGCTGCCACATCCTCGTCACGATCGGACGCCGGCAACAGGCAATTCAGGTCGAGAATGAAGCCGATTCGACCCTGATACCCTCCCTCTCGAAAGACCTGCACCGCCTTGCCGTGTGAAAGAAGGAGGTGATGTGTTGCTTGGTACGCTTGCGAATAGTCGCACATGCCAGGGGCGTGCAGTCCGTGGGCGTGTCCCAGGAACGCCGCGACCCAGGGTTCGTTGTGGGTGGCCCAGAGTCTTACCCGGTCCCCCAGGTGGTCGAACACGATACGGGCATACTCGGCGAAATACCCGGCGGTGTCCCGCGCCGGCCATCCACCCAATTCCTGAAGCGCTTGCGGAAGGTCCCAATGGAAGAGCGTGACCTTCGGCTGGATCCCCGCCTCGAGCAATGCATCCACCAGCCGTGAGTAGAAGTCCAGGCCGCTCTGGTTAACTGCCCCGCGACCCTCCGGCAGGATGCGCGTCCAGGCGACGGAAAATCCGTAACTGGGGATGCCCAGAGCCTTGATGAGCGCCACATCTTCCACATAGCGCTGGTAATGGTCGCAGGCGATGTCACCATTCTCGCCATTCAGGATGTGCGCTTCCCAGCGGGTAAAACGGTCCCAGATGCTTTCGCCCTTACCGTCTTCCTTGTGGGCTCCCTCGATTTGGTAGGCCGATGAGGCCACCCCCCATAAGAACCCGTCTGGGAATCTCAATAGAGTCATGAGGTTGGGCGGGCCTCCCACCCCGAAGCATATGAGGCCCGAACGGCCATGGGTGGGACTGGCAAACAGCGAATGGCGCAAGCGGAAGACTCAGCCCGCACTTCCAATCGCACCAACTCTCCGGTGTGCTGGAGCTGATAGAAGACCCTGTTGGCGATCATCAGGCTTCGGGATTCGGATCCCGGGACCCGTACAGCTTCAGAAACCGGTACGGATAAGGATCATCCGGTTCACTGGCGCTGCTCAAGCGCGCGAGTTCATCTTCGGAAAGAGATAACTCACCTGCGGCCAGGTTCTCATCCAGCTGGGCCGCCGTCCGCGCACCAATGATGACTGAGCAGACGGCCGGTTGGCGAAGAAGCCAGGCCAGGGCAACTTCGGAATGGCTCGCGTGGCGAGCCTGCGCGACTTCATCCACGACTTGAAGAATCGCCCAGTTGCGCTCTGCTGATCTGCGCAGCCAGGATTCTTCGGTCTCGTCTGGCATCATTGCGAGGCGGCCTTGGCGCGGCTTTTCGCCCGGGCCGTACTTGCCGCTCAGGAATCCGCCGCCCAGAGGACCCCAGGGGGTCAAGCCCAGACCCTCGTTCACGCACACTTCGCTGATCTCATGTTCAATGTTGCGCTCCACGAGGCTGTATTGATACTGAGCGGAGGTGAAACGCACCCAACGGTTCGCGTCGCTCAGCGCCAGGGCTTTCATGAGCTGCCAGGCTTTGAAGTTGGAAACGCCGATGTAGCGCACCTTCCCGGAGGCAACCAGGTCATCAAAAGCGCGCAGGCTCTCTTCGAGGGGCGTGAGCGGGTCCCAGGCATGTGCGATCAACAGGTCGATCACGTCGGTCTGCAGCCGCCGCAAGCTGGCTTCCACGCTGCGCATCATGTGATAGCGAGACAAGCCTTGGTCGTTCACGTTCTTGCCGGTCGCGTGGCGGACCTTGGTAGCTAGGATGACACGCTCGCGACGATCTTTGATCGCTGCTCCAACGATCTCCTCGGATCGGCCGTCCGCATAGACATTCGCGGTGTCAATGTGATTTCCGCCCGCATCCAGGAACCGGTGGATGAGCTGCGTGGCTGACTTCTGGTCTGCCCCCCGCGAACTCTCTTCCCCAAAAACCATCGCCCCGAGGCAAAGGCTGGAGACGAGAAGCCCACTCTTGCCCAATGGTCTGTAGCGCATTCTAGATCCTCACTCCAATGAGAGCTCCGGGGTCCCGCTCCAGTCAGGGCGCGGCCCAGTTGAGATCAGGCGCCGCCGCCGTCGTCCGTCTTGCGGTATTTCTGGCTCTGAACGCCTGCCCCCATGCAGGCTCGATCAGGGCATTTCTGCGGCGGTTTCCAGCAGATGGTTCAGCCTTTCACCGATCCCGCTAGCAAACCTCGCAGGAAGTAGCGCTGCAACGAGAAGAATACGGTCAACGGCAGGAGCATGGAGACAAATGCCCCGGCCGTTAGCAAGTGCCAATCCTGGCCGCGCGCACCCACGATCGCTGCCATGCGCTGGGTGA